>NZ_DAGK01000026.1:39883-40063 GCF_002495725.1 Methanosarcina sp. UBA411 | reverse complement strand
AGAGAACATATTCTGGATTCCAGAAACAATGGAGGTTGAATTTAAACCCCTATTTTCTCATGGAATCCAGAATATGTTCTCTCAGATATATTACGTCTCATGATGCTTGTTTTTTGGTGGATATTTAAGGTAAAAGTCTGTTCCAGTGGAAATAAACGGGTCTTTACCATAACAATTAAT
>NZ_DAGK01000026.1:26906-39719 GCF_002495725.1 Methanosarcina sp. UBA411 | reverse complement strand
GGGTCTTTACCATAACAATTAATAAGGTGTACTTCCATTGGATCTACTGCAAATATAGCTTAAAATTATTTGTTTATAAGCCAATTTCACATAAAGTTTTAACAAAAGAAGATATGGAATATAGATTTCATATGGGTTTGCAAGGTATCTTGAAACTTAAGACTTGCCCGCCATTTTATCTGCGATTAGTAGAAAATAAGAGTTTCAGGCATTAACTATAAGAAACATGTATATTCTATCCCTTTCTCCTCGTGAGCAGAATTTGTAGGGTTTTCTATAAAGGTACAAACAATAGAGAAGTAAAATTTCAAAAATCCTAAAGTAAACTTTAGTTCTAGATATTAAGAACTAAGACTTCAGAATTAAAAGCTTAACAAACTTTTAAAACTCTTTCCCCTTCCCAATATCCCTTACATAAAACTTATTCACAATTCCCTAAATTACAACTCTCTAAAATCCATTAAACTCTCTAAAGTCCATTGATAATTATCACGATAATTATCTGAAACCCGCTTAACGACTATTGTAATTAACGACTATTGTAATATTAGTACAATTAGTATAAAGCTTATCCAGCAGGTGTGGTTACAATTGTCTAAGTATTTAAACAGGAAAAGCTAAAAGGTAACTCTAAAAAGAGCACCATATAAATGTGGCTTTAGAAAACATAACTCAAAGTAACATATCTTTAAAAAGCAGTTAAAAAGCATAAATATTTAATAGTTGTGGATTCGGAGGATTTAAAGTGGCGACAGCCTGTTTAAAAAATCCTCCTGGTTTCAAGCATCAATAGAGCGTTTAATATTATAAAATTCTTAAAAGTAATTAAAAGATCAGTTCGGCTATTAAATTCACAGGCTTGCCCTGAGACTGAGAAACTCCGAACAAACAATGCAGTCTTTCAAAGTCTATTCCGTGAATAAAGTTTCAATCTCTAGCTTACTCTAGTTTATAAAAACGAGAGTAATGAGAAAAAGGTAATATAGTATATCAACTGCATTAATTAATTGTATATATTGTCTTATGTATTAATTAATCTTTATTGGATGTTAATTATCTGTGTTAGAAGTATCTTAACTCTTACATGCTTAATATCATAATTTTTATAGAGGGCTATTCATGATAAAAGCTCAATCATTAGACGGCTTATTCGAAAAATTACTTGACGGGAAATCAATTTTCAAAAACAAAGAAGTACTTCGGCCTTCTTACACACCTGACCTTTTGTTGCACAGGAACGAGCAAATTAATAGTCTTGCGACAATATTGGTTTCTGCACTCCGAGGAGAGACCCCTTCCAATGTACTTATTTACGGAAAAACTGGAACGGGAAAAACTGCAGTTACCCGGTATGTTGGAAAGGAACTTGAGAGGGTAAGCGAAGACAAATCACTTTTTTGCTCAGTTGTTTATATTAACTGTGAAGTGATCGATACACAGTACCGGCTCCTTGCAAATCTTGCAAGACATTTTGAAGAAGAGGTTCCTATGACCGGATGGCCTACTGATCAGGTCTTCATGAAATTTAAGGAGGCAATTGATTCTAGAGAGCAGGTCATTATTATAATTTTGGACGAAATCGATAAGTTGATTAAAAAAGGTGATGACGTTCTTTATAACCTCTCGAGAATTAACACAGATCTTCGTAGAGCCAAAGTCAGTATGATCGGTGTTTCAAACGATCTGAAATTTACAGAATTTCTGGACCCCAGGGTCAAAAGCTCCCTGGGTGAAGAAGAACTTATTTTCCCTCCTTATGATGCTGAGCAGATAAGCGATATCCTAAAACAAAGGGCAAAAATGGCTTACACCAGCGGGGCTCTCGGTGAGATGGTAATTCCCTTATGCGCTGCTTTTGCAGCCCAGGAACACGGCGATGCCAGGCGCGCACTTGATCTCCTTCGAGTCTCAGGGGAAATTGCAGAACGGGAGAATCAGCCTCAGGTTCTTGAAGAGCATGTAAGGCGCGCTCAGGAAAAAATCGAAATTGACCGCGTGGTCGAAGTGGTAAGAACTCTTCCTACTCAATCCAAACTCGTACTCTATAGTATCATTCTTTTACGGAACAGGGGCAGAGAAGGTAAGAATGTCACAACAGGCGAGATGTACAATGTTTATCGCCAACTCTGTCACCATATTGATGTGGATATCCTTACTCAGCGCAGGGTTACCGATCTGATGTCCGAGCTTGATATGCTGGGCATAGTCAATGCAGTGGTAGTGAGTAAAGGCCGCTACGGTCGGACGAAAGAAATTTCCCTGAGTGTTCCAATGGAAAGCACCCGTAAAGTACTTCTTGAGGATTACAGGCTTAAGCCCTTGGTAGATTTTAAGACGTCAGTTTTCAGCAAGATGTTTTCATAAGGAAGAGATATGTTTTCATAAGTAAGAAACATGTTTTTTGTAAGGATGAGGCCGTTATATTCTCCATCCTGACCTTTTTGGCCCACCTGCTAACCTATCATTTTTAGGATTTCCTTGACCTTCCTTACTTCAGGGCTTTTAGTCCTCTCTAACTTCCCTTACTTCAGGTTTTTTTCTTAATCTTCTCTCAACCTTTTTTACTTCAGGTTTCTTCTTGACTTTCTCCTGGCCTTTCCTTACTCTTAGTTTCTTCAATTATTTCTTGTTCTAGCTTTTTGTTTACCCAAATGCTAGTTTTCAGGAAATAATATATACGATCCTGTGATTTGACTAGAATCATATCATTTTCAAGGTTTAATGTACAGACTCCATTATTCAACTCACTATTTAATTTATAATTTTAGCTTTATTTGCCTTTGAGATTAAGATTCAATAATATCCAGGCTTCTGTTCGAATCTAAAGATTCGGTGGCTCAAATTAATGATTTATAACTAGACAATTCAAATGTAATGACTCACTATTCGATAATTCAGGTTAATAACTAAGGTCTAATAGCTCAATAACAATTCAGATTTAATAACTAAAGTTTAAAGGGTAATTTTTGATGAAGATAATAGCGTTTGTAGGCATGCCAGCATCTGGAAAATCGGAAGCTGCCAGAATTGCTGCCGAAATGGGCATTCCAGTTATTAATATGGGTGATGTGATCCGGAAGGAAGTGTTAAGGCGCGGGCTTGAACCCAATGATTCCAATACCGGAATGGTTGCAACACAGCTTCGCAAATGCGAGGGCATGGATGCAGTTGCAGTACGCTGTATTTCCCAAATCAGGGATACTGGCTCTGACCTTGTTGTTGTGGACGGGGTACGCGGGATTGCTGAAGTGGAATGCTTCAATCGAGAATTCGGAGAAGGTTTTATCCTGATTTCCATTTACGCTCCTATCGAAGTCCGCTTTTCCAGAGTTCAGAAAAGAGGCAGAAGCGATGATATGAACAGTATAGAAGGACTCCGCAACAGGGACGAACGAGAACTTGGCTGGGGCATGGGAGAAGCTATAGAGGCATCCAGCATTGAAATTGAAAATAATTCCACTCTGGAAACTTTCAAAAAGGATGTTATTGAAGTTTTGAGCAACTATTTAGGAAAAAACCCTGTTGAGTAACTTTCTTGAATATATTTCTGAATAAAATTCCGGAATAAATCGTTTTTAAATTACTGGAGCAAATTTATGATACATGTTAAGGTTTCAGCAGCTGTATATCCTACAGAAGACTTAGAAAAAGTTATCAAAGCAGTTTCGTCCCTTTTTACTGATATTGAACTCGAAAAGGAAGCTATTGAGGCCACAGAATCAGAAACAGGATCTTCTCCATCTTTTTTCCTTTCAGGCGAGGGAGGAATTGATATTCTGCAAACCCTGCATAGGCTCATTCGCAAAGAAGAGATTATAGATAGTGTCCGCAACAAAGCTTTTAACAAAGGTTTATCCAGCGACGGGCTTTCAGTTCGCTTTTCGCTCAATAAACAGGCTGCTTTTGTCGGAGTTCCCAGTGTTCCTGCGCAGGAAGAACCTCTCGGGTCTATCGAAGTCCTTATCAGGGCTGATTCTCAGAAAGAAATCGAAAGACTTTTTGAATGGCTTTTGCCCCTTACTGAAGAAGGAAAACCAGTTGTTGAAGTAGAAATGGACTATGTGGAGAGGGATTGAGAAAATTCAGGGTTTTAATGCTTTTTAGCCTTTATACACATTTAATAATTTGTAAGCCTTTAATGTTTCTTTAATGCTCTATAAGAACTGATTTTAGCTGAATTCAATTAAATAATTCAGTTAAATATATCTCAGTTTGCGCCACATGATCTACATTGATAAATGAAAAGGAATGAATTTTCGTCATGCAATTGCACAGAATCAGCTATTCGTCGCGTGCAGTCGTTGAAGATCCCTTCAGATGGGCTTACACGCTCGAAGACAATGGGTATACAGGTTGGGAAATAGTACAGGAAGGTTCTCAGTGCCTGAACAGCAAGAATATTCAGAATTTGAAAAATATCAGTGAAACTACAGGCCTTGAACTAACTCTTCACCTACCTTTCTCGGATATGAACCTGGCAGGTCTGAATGACTCAATAAGGGCAGAAGTTCTCAGGCAGATGAAGCACTACCTGACTCTTGCCTCTAACTATGTCAATCTGGCTGTAGTACACCCTGGCTATCTTTCCCCTTATGGCGCGCAGGTTCCACAGGAAGCCTATTTTATCAATCTTTCCTCTCTCCAGGAAATCTGTGACTTTGCAGCAGATTTCGGAATTCTGGTTGCTGTTGAAAATATGCCCGACATGCCGAAGATCTTTGGAAAATATCCCGACGAAATGCTTGAGATGCTTGAATCCATTGGAAGCCATAATGTGGGTTTTACCTTTGATGTAGGACACGCAAACACAGTTGGGCTTATTGACGATTTTCTGGATCTCCTCTCAGAAAAAATTTCCCATGTGCATATCCATGACAATATGGGTAAAAAAGATGAACATTTACCTCTAGGAAAAGGCTCAATAGACTGGAAGCAAGTTATGGAAAAGCTTTCAGATTATAAAGGAATTTTCGTTACTGAGATGAGTTCTATGGAAGAGGGAATTCAGAGCCTTGAGTTTTTAAGAGATTTATAATTTTTCTGGAAAAACTTGTGAATTTTTAGGTTTCTATTTCTTCCATCTCTATTTCTTCCATCTCTATTTCTTCCATCTCTATTTCTTCCATCTCTATTTCTTATCTCTGTTTTCCGTTTTTCTTTATCTTTTCAGTTATTTCGCTCAGGTAACTCTCTTTCTTGTAACTCTTTTTCTTTCAAGTATCTGACCCAGTCACCGTGCTCGATTTTTTCAGTCTCAGGCTTCTCATCATAAACATAAATAAAGCCTTTAAACTTCTGATCACCGATTTCCAGGTCCACATATTCCCTGTGATATCCTCCGAAAAGTTCCATATAATCAATTGATTTGGCGATTTCAAGTTGCTGTTTTCCTGAAAACCTGCGTACTTCAGCTACAATATAGGAATTTTCCGAGGGGTAGACGCCTGGGTAGGGGCCCAGAGAGTAAAGAGCGTATCCTCTCAAATTTGTTATGCCCAGGAACTCTGACCTGTTTTGCAGGTCGAAACGCCGGCTATTGTAAAGGCCATCTCTAAGGCTGCCGTAGAGTGCCATGATAAGCTCTTCACCTTTCGGCCTCTGATAAGAACGCTGCCAGCAGACATTTCTATGAAAAGCACTCCCATAGATCGTTCTATCTCTTACTTTGCCTTCCCCGTTTTCACATACGGTTTCGTTTTTTCCGAAATCTTTTTTTCCTGAACCATTTCTTTGTAAGTCTTTTTCCATATTATACCCTTAAAAGAATTATTTATTAAATAATTATAAAGAGGTCATTAAGAAATAATAAAAAAGCTTATTTCGAAAAACCATAGCCTGCAAATCTCTGTGGCAGATCAAGATTTGCCAGCAGGAAACGGTCTTCTTTGCTGTAAGCTACTTTCTTGTTGCCTGAGAGTTCGAGCACACAAGTGCTTCTAGGCTTTACTTCTTTGACTTCTTGCCCATCAACCAGAATTTTCTCCACACGCACAGGTTCGGATTGCAGGCCAACAAAGAGGTGAAGCACACTTGAGGTTTCAATTGCTCGTGTGAACTTTGAGATATTGCATTTAAGGGTATAATCAGTAGTTACGACTTCTTTATCAGAGATAATAAATCCCCTTTCTATATCTTTAGCCTGCACGTTTTTAAGGCGCATCCCTACTCTGGTGCCTGTGGGTGCACTGTCAATATCAACATCATGGCTCTGGATGGATCGGATTTCAATATCCCTGTCCAGCGGGAAAATCTTGGTCTTATCTTTATCTTTTGAGATCCCCTGTTTGACAACTCCTAGAACAACACAGCCTTTTCCAGTGACATTGAAAGCATGATCTATAAACACCCTTGCAGGCAGGTTATTCAACTCATCCTGCTCAGCTTCTATTTTTTCCGAGATCTCGGAAATTTTGGCTTTGAGGTCTTCCACACCCTCAAAAGGATTTTTTGCACCTTTGTTGGTATTTAGAGAAATACATTCCCAGTCCTGAAGGGAAGTGCCCGCAGTCATTAGTTTTATTTTCTTTTTCAGCTCATCAACAGCATACATATGGGTACTGTCGGACTTTGTCAGAGCAATTATTCCATGTTTAAAACCGAGCAGGTCCAGAGCAACAATGCATTCTCCGGTATGAACACTTGCAGGATTGTCTCTGTTAAGGCCATCAGGAGGGACACAGAGGATTGCAATGTCTGAAATATTAAGTGACGTGATCAGGGATTTTAAGGCTTTAGGATAGCCGTGAGGGTCCACGAAGGCCATTTTCCGGCTTTCTTTATCATTATTGTACATGGTTATGTCGGAGGAGGTTCCTTTTTTCCCCAGGTTTGCAGCAAGAGAGGTCCTTCCGCTTTTTTCCGTCCCGATAATTGCAACGTTTGTCATACTGGATTCCTTCTAATTCTTTGTAATAACTTCTAAACTTCTAAATCCTTCCAATAAAGTCTAATTACTTCTAATCAGCATTTTTAAAGTTATTTCAATTAAAATTATTCTGGATAAGTAAATTCTGGATAAGTAAACTCAGTCTCATAATCAGTCTAATTCAGTCTTATGTGTCTTATTCGAACACTCAATATTTTCCGGATTGTAAGGCTATAAATTGTATTAATAACACTTTAAAACCTGTATTTAGAATAAACCTGCATCTGGTATAATTATACTGTAATATATTTCTTTTCGAAAAATTCTGAAAAAGCTTTTCAAGAGCAAATCTTAAAATCCAATATTGAAGGAAAATATTACCAGGTTTCGCCCTGCCAGATTGCTTGAGTTTTATCGTTAGTACTTTTATTGATTTTTCTTATAATTATCAGATACTCATCTCCAATTAATTGAGGATCTTCAAAAACTGCATCGATCCCAAGTCTTCTAAGATAATTTTCAAAGTCGGCTGCAGTTTCTAAATCCCTTACCCGGATCCTTGCTTCCTCATACAGCCTCTGACCATTTTTTACACTTCGGATGGATTCTCTTAGAGGACCAAGTATGCTTTCTCCAAGTTGTATACAGCGTTTTTCGAATTTGGTCTTATCTTCATCCCATTCAACTGTCTGAAAACCTTCTCTGACAATCCTTGAAAGCATATAGTCTCTGCCAGTTTCATTGTAAAACTTAAAGGCATGCCTGAGATCCGAACAATTACTTTGGGATGAGGTATACTTTAATGGGGAGAGAACCATTTCCGGATCCTTTATTACAACACCTTCATGCTCTTTTTCTCCAAGTTCCCGGATTATTTTTCTGATTTCTTCAGCAGCACTTTCCAGAGGAATTTCTTTGAAAAACTTTACTTGAAAAAAGCCGTATTTTTCTAAAATTTCCCGCCTCCGGTTTATTGGAAGAGGCTTACCACTGTTTTTCTCTCGAATATCAAAGATATAAAACTCTACCGACTCGATTCCATAGATATCTTTTGGGACATAAGGATTGTCTGGGCCTATCATTTCTCCATAGAGTACAAGTTCAGGGAAATCATCAAAAAATTTCAGATTCAATTTTTCTTTTGCCTTTTGAGTCGTATAAGGGCAGATATACCCGCTCCGGGTAATTGCAAGGATTTCGTCTTTTGCAATTGCTATGCGAACATTGTATCCATTCATTTTTTCTTCCACGGCTACTTTTTCAATGCTGCTGAAGTGCTTTTTAATCGTGGGATCCAGTACCATGGCTCTTCGGATTTTCGGGAAACCCATAATGATTTCGAAAGAACCGTCTTTTTCATAGAGCACGGTTCCTCTTTCTATGTGGGATATCTCCTTATCGAAACGGAATAAATAATCATACTTTCCCCAGTTCTGGGCAAGATAATTTTTCTCAAAAAGGTGCCCAACTCTTTCCTTATCAAACCCCAGGAAACTGGAAAGCCTATCTACAAATTGAGAATCTATCTCCTCATTCCCCTCTCTACTCATGTTTATTTATCTGTTTTCAGGCTTGAAATAAGTTATCGTTCTCAGGCGTATTTTCGGAGCATCAGATGAACATAGGTATGAGTATCAGGTGCATCTTTATAATAACCTGTTTTTCGTCCTTATCTAGCCTGTTTCTTAGGAAATAAACTGGAGAATAGCTCAATACACTGAAAATCTTTTTAAGTCTTTGGCCTATAATCTTTGTTGCATCAAAGCTTGTAAAAAGATTGGAGAGTATTATATGGCAGATGAGATCGACTACAAGATTATCGGCGAAGACATGCAGATTGTTGAAATTGAGCTTGATCCTGATGAAGCAGTCCAGGCAGAGGCTGGGGCTATGGCATATATGGGACCCGGAATTCAGATGCAGACCAGTATGGGTAACGAAGGAGGCGGACTTTTCGGAAGCCTCAAAAAAGGACTTAAACGGGCTCTAACCGGAGAAAGTTTCTTTATTACAAGCTTTGTTCACAAAGGCTCTGGAAAAGGGCATGTAGCTTTTGCAGCTCCTTATCCGGGCAAAATTATTCCCTTTGATCTCACAAAGTTCGGAGGCAGTCTCCTATGCCAGAAAGATTCATTTCTCTGTGCGGCTCGCGGAGTAGATGTGGAAGTAGCTTTTACCCGCAAGCTTGGAGCAGGATTTTTCGGTGGCGAAGGTTTTATCTTGCAAAGGTTGCAGGGTGACGGTTTGGCCTTTCTCCATATTGGGGGCACAGTTATAAGAAAAGACCTGGCAGCTGGCGAGACTTACCGTGTCGACACGGGCTGTGTGGCAGCTTTCACAGAAACTGTAACCTATGACATAACCTGGTCAAAGAACTTTAAAAATGCCCTTTTCGGTGGTGAAGGAGTTGTTCTTGCAACCCTTACAGGCCCGGGCACAGTGTATATGCAGAGCCTGCCTTTCTCCCGTCTTGCTGATAGAATCTTTGCAGCTTCTGCCTATGGCCGTAACCGCGACGAACAAACCGGCGTTGCTGGAACCGGTATTTTGGGAGGCCTGATTGGTGGAGATAGAGCTTTCTAAAAACGAGAAACTACTCTAATACAAAAACTACTCTAAAAGTAGGATTCACTGTAAAATCCAATTTGCTCTAAATGTAAGAAATCAATCGAAAGGAAAACTTAGAAATTTAAAAAGGCCTGCTCCTTTAAGACAGGCCTTCTCTTACTTGCTTTTTATTTCGGTTAAGTTTTGTTTAGCTCTCTTTTTCTGAATTTAAGCTTATTCCTCAATTGTGTTTATTATATTTCTACGAGCCAGGAAGCCAGCAAGTTCATCCTCCAGATTAAGGACCGGAACACCTCCTACATCGTGTTTCATCATAGTCTGAACAGCTTCTGCCAGAGGTGTATTTGTATAAACACTGACCACACTGCGGGTCATAATATCCCCTACCAGCAGGTTCCTGATCCTCGAGTCCTGCTGATTGTCAGCTACCAGATCCCTGAAAGAGCGCATAGCAAAGGCAATGTCATCCTCAGCAACAATGCCTACAAGCTTTCCGTTTTCAATTACTGGCAGCCTTCCCACATTTTTATCAAGAATAAGCCTCCTGGCGTGGCTCACTCTATCAGATGGGCTGACAACGATAGGACTTTTTTCCATTACTTCTCCAACAAAGCCTGAAAAATGGTTTACTTTCATAAGTTCCTGGGGTGTCACCCAGCCCAGGGCATTTCCATTATCAGTGACAATAATTACGCCACCTTTCTTTTTCATCAGGGTAAGGGCATCCCTAATATCAGTATCAGGCAGAACCTTTACAAAGTTGTCGGATACGGCTGTTGCAACATGCAGAGAGGATGCAGGTTTGCTCAGTTTCTTGCGAGTTCCGAGCTGCTCTGTCAGACTTCTCATTGTAAGTACACCGAGTACATGATCGTCGTGGACTACTAGCAGGCGTTTTGTGTTCTTCTTTTCCATAAGATCCAGGGCGTGAGATATGGTGTCTGACTTGTCAATCCTGTATGGCTGTACCATTATATCTTTAACTTGCATGCAATTCACCTCATGCGTATCCAGAATTTTTAATTACAATTTTCGCAATTTTTTGCGTATTTTACTTATCCGTTTTCCCGTGATTTAATTTCGCATCCTTCTCTTACATTTGGCTGTTTTATCCATTGCTCTTTATTGCCACCTTTCGCAATATTTACCTCCACTCTGCCGTGTTTCAGAGGAGGGCTTTCGTGATATCGGTTCTGCTTAATATGCCCACTATATCTTCTCCATCACTGACAGGTAATGCAGTCACTCCTTCTTCAATCATTTTTTTGGCGGCTGCACTGATATTTTCATTTACGTCAATGGAGTTTATTGGAGAAACCATGATGTCTTCTGCAGTCAAAGGCACCTCTTTTACGTATCTGTAGGTCTTCTGGCCTCCAGGAGAAGATCTACGAGTCATCTTGATATTTTTTGTGGAAAGTTCGCCTTGAAAGTCAGTTAAGAGGTTTAAAGCAAGGCTTCTGCTGGAAATAATCCCTACAGGCTTTCCTGCATCGTCTTTAACGATCACTCTTTCTATTTCATTTCTGTTCATTTCGTCAATCACATGGTTGATAGTGTGATGTCTGTGAACAGAAACGATATCCTCAGTCATTAACTTAGGAATTTTTGTTTTCATTTCCTCACTATTTTCCGCAACATAGCGCACAAGATCTGTCCTGGTGACAATACCTACAATGTCGTTTTTTACCACCGGAACATTATGCACTCCGTTCTCAAGCATTAAGGCAGCTGCCTGGGAAATAGAGGCTTCAGGATAGATGGTAATAACCGAGTCAGTCATCAATAACTTAATAGGGATCTGGTCTATCGGTCTTCTTCTCCAGAGAGGTTCGGCCTGAGCCAGGCGGTTAGTGATGTCTGATTTTGTGACGATTCCCACCATCTTGCCCTCGTTGAGGACAAGCAACGTACTGATTCTATACCTTAACATCAGTTTTCTTGCATGTGATACGGGCTCATCTGCATTTAGAACATATACAGGTGAACTCATGATGTCCGCCACATTCATGAAGTACCTCCTTCATTTTTACAATATATAAATATTAATAATTATAGTTTTTGAATAAGATGCGCACATTACAATTTCTAGCTATGGTTGCTAATTTTCAGAGAAGTAACGCGTACTTTTCGTTGAAGTGAGAGCTAATTTAAGAAGTTCTTATTTCTCGATCTGTTTCAAGCTAGAAATTTTCCTTTTTCTTAAAACTCCTGAAAGCTTGAACTTCTGAAAACTTGAGCCTGAGGATTTTCTGGTCTCAGTTTGCTTTCAATTTTTAGTATGAATCTTATTTCCACTACTTTACGAAATTCTGAGCCAATTTGACCAGCTCGAATTTCCCTGGATCGATTTTAATCAATTGATTATTTACTGGGGTTCATTCAGAGATTTTAGTAGATCCCTTTCCGTAATGATGCCGCGAAGCACCCCGTTCTCCAGAACCGGAAGTGAACCTATCTTTTTCTCAAGCATTATTTCCATTGCTTTTCCCAGATCCGTACCAGGGACAGTCCATATCAGTTCTTTTGATACAATAGAACCTACAGGCTGGTCAAGCGCCTCATGGATATTTCCTGTTGTCAACTTACTGAAAGCATCTCCCCTTCCAAGGAAATGGATAATATCAGAAGAAGTGATAATTCCTGCGAAGATACCGTCCTTGACTACAGGAAGCCTTCGGAGTTTATTCTCCACCATTACTTTTGCTGCCTGTCCAATGGGTGTGTCAGTTGAGACCATTCTGACGCTCTCGGTCATATATTCATCAACAGTTCGGTTTGTCACGAGACCACCCATCAGTTCAATTGCATTCCTTTCAGTAAAGATTGCAATGACCTGCATGTCATTGTTCACAATTGGCAGGCCGCCTGTTCTTCTTTCAATCATCATTGAAACAGCATCTTTAAAGTCAGCCTGTTCATGAAGGTAGGGAATGTCAGTTTCCATGATTTGCCGTACTTCTTCGTTGATCGCTGCCAGAAGGTTACCTTTGAAGCGATTTTCAATTAGTAGATTCTTTTTCCCGCCCCCCAGGAAATCGATAATATCTACAGAAGTAACGACCCCTTCAAGCCTCCGAGTTCCGGCGTTTGTGATAGGAATACGCCTGAATCTCCTTTCAGTCATAATCCTGATTGCATCCATAATTGTTGCAGTAGGAGGGAGGGTTACTACATCCCTTGTTGCTAGGGCCAGGATCTTTCCTTCATGTTCTGAAATGCGGGATTTAAATTCAGGACCTATTCGCATAGTGCCCATGCTGCTAATCATGTGTGAGTCTTTCTGCTGTGCTTTCTTGGATTTGCTCACACCTGGCTGAACCTTCATCTTGTCGACGGACGAAAATGTCGTATTTCTGTTCAATAGGATCACCGAATTC
>NZ_DAGK01000026.1:0-26897 GCF_002495725.1 Methanosarcina sp. UBA411 | reverse complement strand
GCCCATGCTGCTAATCATGTGTGGGTCTTTCTGCTGCGCTTTCTTGGATTTGCTCACACCTGGCTGAACCTTCATCTTGTCGACGGACGAAAATGTCGTATTTCTGTTCAATAGGATCACCGAATTCGAGTTGCAGTTAATTGCTTTTTCATAGTCCGTTTTTCTTCTTTTCCTGCCTTCTTGCAGAAACTTCTCTACAATCTGCAATTTATTCCTCAACAGACCAAGTTTTGCTCCCTGAAAAAATAAAACCTGAAAGCAATTTTCTCCCGAATCTTTCCAAAAGGTTTCCTCTATTTTCAGATCTATAATTATTATTAATGACGATCTTTAATGTTATAATCTTTTTGCGTGAAAACTTACCGTTATTTTTCGCATTGAATAATTCTCTGGTTAGCTATCATTCTTCAACTGAATATCTGATTACAAACTTTCTTTCAAAGCCGGTTTTCGAAAGGTTTTTCAGGCCATACATTGACAATAGATTCCAGAAGATCCTGTCTATCAACGATTCCAGATACCTTGTCCTTTTCGTTTACTATTGTAACTCTTCCGATATCATAGTGAATAATCATCTCAATTGCACTTTGAATGGAATCGTTTTCTGAAAGTATATATGCAGGAGTTGACATTATCTTCTCAACTTTTGGACTGTCATTGGGCCTTGTTCGCCTCTCATCTTCTACTTCAATTCGCACAGCACCTGATTTTATTATGTCTCGGCGGGTTATCATTCCAATAGGTTCACCTTTCTTTGAAACTACAGGAATACCAGTAAAATCTGTCTCAAGCATATGTCCCCAAACTGTGCCGACTTTGTCCTCTGGTGAGCAGCTTTTGACTTTTTTTGTCATTACGGCTTGCAGTGTATTGGGAACATTCTTTGGAACTTCCACATTTCTGAGAATATCTACGTTACTCAAGATTCCAACTACTGTACGATCAGTAGTTGATTTAACCACAGGAACTCTATTCTGTCTCGACTGCACCATCAACTTTGCAGCCTTCATGATATCCATATCCGGAGTGATCGTAGGGGACTGGCTTGCATATCCGCCTACTGTAACATTCGAGCGTGTAGAGGTAACCCTCAAGATATCCTGGTCACTCAACATTCCCACAAGCCTGTTCTCTTCGTCAACAACAACAAGGCTTCTAAGAAGGTGATCGCGCATTAGCTGACGGGCGCGAGTCACAAAGTCTCCTTCTTTGATACTCACAGGCTCTTCTGTCATAATCTCACTAACGTTCATTGTCTACCTTCCTATACTCTATTTAAAAAAGAATGTCTGCAAATCTGTGAAGTCAAAATTTATATGTAAAACCTACAGATCATTCATAATCCTCGCCTTCTTCTTGCCGGCAGTTTCCACATAGGTATCTTCCGTCCACAAATCTAAGGTCATATGAAAAGACATTACAGGACTCACATATTCCCGTTTGAAAATCTTCTGCTTCTGAAATTTCTTCGATTGAGGGGGTGGAAAAGAGAGCCTCCCTGTTCATATCAATAAGTTCTTTGAGAATAGTATTAAGTCCAGGCGTTACTATCAGGATGTCAGTGTTCGAAATCATTCCTATTATTCTACCATTTTCTAGGACTGGCAGTCTTTTAATATTCGCCTTTAACATGATCTCAGAAGCTTCTACAATACTTGTTTCAGGCTCTACGGTTATCAAGGGGGTTGAGAGTATTTCACTTGCCCTTACCTCATCTGGTTTTTTATTCTCTGTAACGATACCCTTCACAAGATCTCTTTCAGTTATTATTCCCATAGCTTTGCCATTCTCAGTGATAATGACGCTACCTGCATCACGACTGATCATTTCCCTTGCAATAGCAGGAATATCTGAGTTGATATCCATTACTATGACTGCTTTATTCATAACTTCAGCAACCGAGACCTCTCTTTCAATCTCTCTGTTGTGAATACCAACACCTATCTCTCTCTCAGCATCGGTATCCCTTCCAGGTCCATCTGCCATTTACTGCCGTTCCCCCTTTCGTTCCATACTTCGGCAATTCGCACTATAAGACTCACAATATAGGACTCACAATACAATATTTCGGCAAAAGCTTTTCAAGTTCCAGTTTCCTGTAGAAAAACTTTCCAGATCGATTTATTCATCCATCTAAGTTCAGGCCCTGCAATCATTAACTTTTTGAAGATGATATTCCGGCGAGGCCAATAGTCTCAGGATTTATTTTTTGTCCGTTCCCTCTAAGATGTTTTCCCCATTTTTTCGGACGTTTTTATACCACTTATATATACGAATCAATGGTACATAACGATAACGGCATTTCTTTTTCTCTATATAACAGAAGAAGTTTGCATGAAGTCAGAAGGCTATTCTTTCTAAGATCCCTTTCTTTTGTTCATGGAAAATAGCTTACGGAAGTCTCGAAGGAATTTTTTTCAGAACCCCTCCGTTTCCACTGGAGATTTTTGCTGAGAATGAAAAATATTTAATCGTCTGAAAGAAGTATTAGGAAGAAGTGCAGAAGAGAAGTATATTTTAGAAAGCAGACTTATACAGTTTAAAAAAACTCAAATTATATTTGTAATGCTTTCTATTTTTCTCACAGGAAATTTTTCTGACCCCTTTATTTCCACTGGAATTCACTTCATAAACTTTTACCTTGAAAGGTAAGGTTTTAGAAGTAAACCAGAAAGAGAAGCCGAAAAAGGAGAATGATTAAAGAATAATTACTCTGCTTCGGTTCCCGATACTCAGCTCGATTTCTTCGTTCAGACCATACTTTGCATACGCGTTAATGATCTGGATTTCTGAGTCAATATCAAGATCCTCGATCACATAAGCCTGTTCTCCCCAGAGAGTCAGCCGAATACTACCTGTTTCGTCTTTAAGTTGGAGGTTTGCAACCACGTTCTCGGTTCCGTCTTCCCTTTCAAACTCTCGGAGTTCCCCTATTTCGGAAACCTTCCCCTGGACTGAATAGCTTTCCCCAGGGACAATATCAGCGATATCCGTAAACTTTTCTCTGTACTCAATCTCCTTTTCACTCTTCTGGATTATCCCTCTGCCTCCCAGATTTAGTTCTACCTGCTGGGTGAAGGCATTTTCCCGAGAGTAAGCATGGAGTACTTCTATAGTCTCGTCAAAATCGATTTCATCCAGAAAACTAGTTTTTTCATCCCAGAGGGTAAGTCTGATTTTTCCTGTGGAATCGCCAAGAAGAATATTTCCCACTCTTCCGGTAGATCCGTCTTTTTTCTCAAAGGTTCGGATTTCCCCTATATCGAGTATTCTTCCGGAAACGTTAATATTGTTCATATCAGCCCCAATATCCTCGACTGGGGTAAATTCTTCTTCATACTCGACTTTTGTCTCACTTTTCTTGATTATACTTCGGTTTCCCACCTGCAACTCAATTTTCTGAGTAAAGGCGTTTTCTCGAGCATAGGCATTGACCAGCTCCACAGTATCTCCATATTCTACATCGTTCAGGAACTCAGTCTTGTCATCCCATAGAGTCACCCTGACTGTACCAGTATCATCTCCAAGAAGCAAGTTTCCTACCTTTCCACAGTTGCCATCTTTTCGTTGGAAGGTCCTTATTTCTGAAATTTCCAGAATTTTTCCTGTCAAATTCAGATCTCCCATGCCATCCTTTATGTCTTTTATTTTCTGGGTGCTGGCAGCGACTTCGATTTCTTCTTCGCTTTCGGCCAGGACTCCATTGTTTCCTACATTGATTTCCACTCCCGAATATCCCTGTTTCGCATAACCGCTAATCTGGAGAGTTTGTCCTATTCTGATTTTTCCATCCTTTATAAGATCTGCCATATTGTCCCAGAGTGTTACCTTAACTTTTCCGGTCTCATCTCCAACAATTATATTTCCGACTCTACCTATTGTTCCGTCATTTCGGGTAAATTCTTTAGTATCGAAAACCGACACAACCTTTGCAACAAGATTAATTTGTCCACTCTCGGCTGTAATGTTTTCAACTTTCACACTGTCCCGACCTACATCTGAAAATCCAAGTTCGTTGGCAACCAGCATGGCAGCCATAGGTTCATCGCAAAGCCCTCCCATGCTTTCAACCTTTTCTTGGACACGCTGCATGAAGTCCTCTTTACTGATAACATGGCTGAGCTTTTTATATATCGATTCAATATCTGTCATATTATCTCCTTAATGTATGATTTATCTTCAGTGTTTATTATTTGCCTTGTTTATTATTTGCCTTATTCATATGGCAATACCTGTTGGTGATAATTGTTGCTCTGAATTCAGTCGCTGTACCTTGAAGTAAAATTCAAAAACTGTTCTAAGAGACTAGTAGATTGCAGATTAGCAAATTACAAATCTACAAATCCGAATACATTATAAAAGTTCACACGCTCTAGTTAAATTTCAGGTGAAGTTTCAGACAAGTCCATTTCAAATTTACACTTTTTAATGAATGAACGATGTTGCGACCTGACAGTAAGTTTGAAATTAAGCCCACAAATCTGTCTGAAGAGACTATTTTTAACTTAACTTCAACTGGAAGTCAAAGGCTTGAATCGGCATTTCAGGAAGGCCTGATAAGACTCTTTAATATGGCGGCCGTAAATAAATATACTTTAGATATCGTGCCACGGTATGCAAGCCGTCCTACTAAAGATTACCGTATGTCCTATGAAAGTATTTCTTAACAAAGCGGATTAATATTAATAAAGTATGCTCGTGATTATCTATTCTGCCGCCTGCAGTTTTTCAAGCTAAAAGGTATTCCTAAAACCATAGGATTGATATCTCTATTTTTCTTTGGATACTCTGCTGGAGAACTAGAGACTTCTTGTTCTGTAAAATTCCAGGAAATTATTTTGGGGCAGAGAATAACTGAGATATCAAAATTTTTAACTTTGCAGCTTTGTCAAAACGAAAACTTAAAAACAAAACCTTATTTATAGTAAAGTTTCATTATGTACGTGATACCATGATTCGAAAATGCACTGAGCACGGCTATTTTAGAGGAGGCAGCTGTCTGCAGTGTAAACGCCCTGGAAGATACCTGCTTGACGACAGCAAGGAGGAAAAGCTTGGCAGGTTTGTTTCTGGAACTCTCAGGCATTTCCCAGAATCGGCAGGCGTTGAAATGGACAGATTCGGCTGGGTCAACATTAACGATTTCTGTGACGTCATGAGAAAGCGGTACATCTGGATGAGAAAGGAATACCTTTACGCCCTTGTAGAATCCGATGAAAAAGGAAGGTATGAAATCCGCGACTCCAGAATCAGGGCACGTTATGGGCACTCTGTCAATATTGATCTAGACTATAAGGAAAGTGACTCTCCATACCTGTATTATGGAGCAAGCCCTGAAGAAGTTGATGTTCTTCTGGAAAACGGAATTTTTCCGATAAAACAGAGATATGTCCATCTCAGCACTTCATATGAAAAGGCAGTGGAAGTATCCCTCATTCATACTGAAAATCCTATTATCATTCAAATTGATGCCTTTAAAGCTCAGGAAGATGGGATCTCTCTCAAACTTGCAACCGATGACATCGTACTTACGGAAAAGATACCTCCTGAATACCTTTTTGTCGTTGAAGATTGATTTTAAAGAACCTTAAAGGGCTTTAAAGGGTTGACTTTAAGGTTTTCTCAAATCTTTCTTGGTACTTTTCCTTTCTTTTTTCCTTCACTCTTTTAACTCACGGATATTTCGAAAAGGCCTTCCTTTTCCTCTATTTTGAATTTGACATCAAGAAACTGTTCAGTAATCCAGATATTTGTCGCAGTATGAAGAGAAAGTTCTCTAACAGTGTAAGAACTGTCTCCTGCAAGAGCCATATACGGTATCATCTGGTCTGCCAGATGTGTATCTACAGAAGCTCCTGCTCTAAGTTCAGGAATAATTTCGTCTGCAGCACTTTTGCCTACTTTTTCTGCGGGAAGCCTTCTTTTCCCAAGTGCACTCCCGCCTATATAGCCTGTCCAGAGGGTTATCCCGCTTCCAGTGGAAAAAGCTTCAAAAGATTGAGTTTCTATCTGAGACTGATAGCCAGCTTCCATTAGTCTTATACTCGCAGCTTCGGCCTGGCGTAAAGGTACATGGGTCGGAAGATTCGAAGCATGAGAAATTCCCTTGATTTCTTCCTCTTCTTTTAAAAAATGAAAGCCCTGTAACCTGCACGGTTTAAAATAAGCTGAAACTTTTCCTCCTCCTTTAGGGTAGTAGCCATGTTCCTTCAGTGTTACGCTGGCTGAATAACCAAGCCTTTCCAGAGCCCTGAGGGTTACATGCTGCAGGTAGTCTATTGTCGGAGACCAGGCCACGTCGGTTCCTCCTTTTACCGTAAGTTCTACCTCTTCTTTTGCAAATGGCAGGGCGGGCATAATGCACTGGAGGAGCAGGGTTATGCTTCCTGCTGTTCCAATATCAATATCATACTTTCCCCCCTCTATTTCCACTGGAGCAAAAGAAATCTCAGTAGAGCCTGGAAAAAGTCCCGAGATCTGAGCCTTAAATATCCTGGCTGCAGTTTCCAGAGCCTTTAAATGTTGCTGCTTCAGACCTGGATTTGGCCTGTTTTTCCTGATATTCGTAACCCTTATCTCTTTCCCGGTAACTGCAGAAAGAGCAACAGCCGTTCTAACTAACTGCCCCCCCCCTTCACCGTAAGAGCCGTCGATCTCTAACATTTGCTTCCCCATACTTTATTGAATTTATCTTTTTATCCTTCTGCCTTCCTTTTACTTTTCTTCCGTGTACTCTCCTTTCTTTTACTTTCTTTCCTTCTCCTTTTTATTTCGAATTGCAGCTTTTACAGCCGGTCGGAGAGGATCCACAAGCATAGAAACCGGGGGTGCATAGCAGGTTTCCAGGTCAAGAAGGTCGCTGATAGTAGTCTTTTTTCGGATTGCAAGGGAAAGAGTATCGATCCTTTCTTTTATTCCTTCTCCTCCTGCAAGTTGCGCACCCACCAGAACATCGTCTTTGAACAGGAGTTTAATGTACAAGTCTTTCCGACCCGGATAATAGGAGGCTCTCGTACGTCCTCGGGAAAATCCTGTAATTACCTCTATTCCATGGCTTTCAGCCTCTCTTGAGGTAATACCAACTCCACCAAATTGTAAATCTCCTGCCACAGCTACCCAGGGGTTGGCAAGCGGCCCGAGAGTAGTACATTTTCCTGTGATATTGTTGCCTATTATGTCAGCCATATGCCGGGCTGTTGTGCCCAGCTGACTTAATCTTGTTTCCCCTGTTATAAAGTCTGTTACTTCCACACATTCTCCGCCTGCATACACGTAGGGAAGAAATTCTTCTCCTGCCTTAACCTGGAGCATATCATTTACAATTATTCCTCCGGCTTTTCCGATTTCAATCCCGGCTTCAAAGGCAAGGGAAATCTCGGGTCTAATCCCGCTTGCAAAAAGCACAAGATCTGCGGGAAGCTGCCTATTCCCAACGTACAGTGTTTTTTCTTTCCATAAACCTGCAGGAAAAGTTGCAAGTTCCCCGAAGATGACCTCAACCCCGATATTTTCCAGATGTTCCTTTATGATGTCTGAAATATCAGGATCCAGTTGTTTGGAAAGCAGGTTTTTGCTTCTGCTTATGAGGAAGGTCTCAATTCCCCTTCTCGAAAAGGCTGCTGCACACTCTATTCCTATTGTTCCTGCACCTATTATGCAGACATTCTCAACAGTTTCCAGAGCTTTTTCAAAGAGCACTCCATCAGCAAGACTCCTCAGAGTAAAAACGCCATAAGGAAGAATGTTTGTGCCACCTGTTAGAGGTATAAAAGGTAGGCTGCCTGTAGCAATTACGAGCTTGTCAAAAGGATAAATTCCTTCGCCTGTCCGAACAATTTTTAAATCCAAATCTATTGATCTGGCACACTCGTTCAGCCTGACATCTATCCTATTTTTTTTGAAAAATTCCTGGGGCTTCACTATTAATTTTTCAAAACTCTCAATTTCCCGACCCAAAACAAAAGGAATTCCACAGTGGCTGTAAGCAGTATGGGAATCTCTTGAGATTACGGTAATCTCAAAATCGCTCTGTCTTCGTATTTTAGTAGCAACCGCCATGCCACAGGCTCCCCCTCCTATAATAACCACTTTTACAGGACCCTTTTTTTCAGGGCTGTATGCGGATATGGCTTCCTGAAATTCTCCCTTAGCCCCGGCTGCTTTTTGGATCTCATTCTCATCTACAGCGCTTTGTTTACCAAAATCTCTTCCCATAATCTTAATAGTTGTATCTCACGCCTATTATAAGTTTTTAAATTGCCGAAAAGCTTTCAAGCTAATGAGTGGTGGACTTATAAAAATGATTTAATCAGGTTCTTTTTATAGGATAAGTTACTTGAAAATCTACCCATCACAGATGAAAATAGGCTTCTGATATTGTTTGGACAAAAGACGAAAGGTACTCTCTATACCTCAGGGGAGCTGAACGAGCGAGTTTGGGAGTGGGGGGTTAGTACATAAAAAAGTTTCTATGCCTCGCCCGTTCAATTTTTTACAAGTCCTTTTTTTTATATATACTTTTCTAAATTTTCCACTTTATTATTTTTTACACTTTTTAAGCTCTTCTAAGCTATTCTGAAAGACTCCTCCTGAAATTGTTCTAAAAATATACTAATTTTCAAAATATCAAGCACGAAAATATGACTTTAATTTGATAAAATTCTTTAAATAACCACAAAGTTCTTAAATCCTGCCGGCATTAAATACATGAATTTAAAATATGTGACGCACAGAGTTCCTCATTTGCCGAGATTCCTTTAAAGGTGGGCAGGAGCTGTTCTGTCAGGTCATATCATTGATTAACAACTTCGCCTATTCATCATCGCTGAACTCGTAAAGATAATACAATGTAATTAATTCACATGCAAATATAATAAAAACTTCAGATTTACTGCATTATCACTCAGGGCTAAAATAATCGTCCAATTTAAACTAGAATTCATACATCACTCACCCATGAAGAGAAAGTCAAAAAGTGCTCTCAATAAACCTGGTACGTATTCAACTTACCACTTACCAAATTATCAGTATGAAGCCTCTATAGTACGGGATAGGGCGTCTGGCACATATTGGCTGTTCATGTCCGGATTGCCCGCTTTTAAGGGGCATTTCTTGAAAACTTGAGTTATCAGGCTCATTGAAAAGTGAACACATATTTTGACTTCCGGCTCTGAAGTCTATCTCAGGGCCATAGTAAAAACTTATGTTGGGGCAAGGGCTTTCGGGCAGATATGGAAAGCCTCAGGAACAACGCAGGTATTATTGTGTCTGCCCAGTCAAAAGTCAGGAGATTCTCTATCTAAAAGAACCTTATCTAGGCTGAGATAGGCTTGGAACTTTAATAGGTTTTCATAAGGTAAGAGCTTTCGCCAAACCGTTTAATTTCTGGCAGAATGTCAGATTAGGTTCTCCTGGCATAAGTATAACTGAATAGAAACTCCAGGCAGGTCTAGAACTCTCTTTCGGTTACATTTGTCATTGATTCTTGAATCTGCCTATTCAAGGGTGTTGTCCCTGAGCCGATATGAACTCTGATTTTTTACTATTTTTGCATTGTCCAGAGCTTTACGAGTTTTCGAAGTCTATAAAATAATTTATACTGTCAGAAAACTAATGAATTGTAATCCAGAAGGGCAATCAATCACAATTGTTGGAAAAACTCAGATGGAATTTAGTTTAAAATAATTATCATGATAAATCATTGACAATACATACGGAGAATTCATATGCAAAATACAGATACTACAAAATACATCATTCATTCCAAAATTAACGCTGATGGGGTAATTGAACGTCCTGATATTGTAGGTGCGATCTTCGGACAAACTGAGGGATTACTCGGGGCTGATCTTGATCTTCGTGACTTGCAAAAAACTGGCAGGATCGGTAGAATCGAGGTAATGGTTACGGCTAAAGGAGGAAAGACCAAAGGAAATATCTTTGTTCCCTCAAGCCTTGATAAGGTCGAAACTTCGATTCTTGCTGCGTCTCTTGAGACTATTGACAGAGTGGGACCCTGCAGCGCTAAAATTGAGGTTTTCCAGGTAGAAGATGTAAGAGCTGTAAAGCGAAAGAAGATTATTGAAAGGGCAAAGCTCATTTTTACTAAAATGTTTGATGAGACCGTTCCCGAGTCTCAGGAGCTAGCCGACGAAGTTAGGCAGTCTGTAAGAATCGATGAACTAACTTACTATGGAAAGTCCAGAATTCCCTGTGGGCCGAATGTTCTTAACTCAGACGCCATCATTATTCTCGAGGGGAGAGCCGACATTCTGAATCTGCTCCGCTATGGCATAAAGAATACTATCTGCGTAGGTGGAACGAACATTCCCCCTGAAGTTGCAGAACTTACTAAAAAGAAAACAGTAACAGCTTTTACGGATGGGGATCGTGGAGGAGAACTTATAATACGTGAGCTCCTGCAGGTGGCAGACATCGACTATGTTGCCCGTGCCCCCGATGGAAAATGTGTAGAGGATCTTGTCCAGAAAGAAGTTATAAGAGCTCTACGCCGGAAAGTTCCTGTAGAGCAGATCATTGAGAAATATGGAATCCAGGAAAAGGAAGGCGAAGAAAGTGCCTGCAGAGTGGAGAGAGGCGCCAAAAGAAAGATAAGGGCACCTGAAATTGTGCCCAGGATTGCTGAGAAGAAACTACACAAGCGTATTAAGGTACACAGAGTCTCTCCAAAGCCAGATCTTTATGGAGAGGAAATTGCGGAAGAAGAAACGAAAAGAGTAGAACCTACAAGAATTTTTGAAAGGGCTCCAGAAAAACTGGCTGAAAAAATTTCGGAAACAACTCCTGTGAGTGCAGAAAAGGTCAAAACGAGACCTATCGTTGCAAAACCTCAGATTTCAGCAAGGGCAGTTCCTGCTGCCGTCAGAGTTCCCAGAGAAAAGCCTGCCGAAAAGGTTTCAGCGGCCGTTAAAGTTCCAGGAGGTGAGGCTGTCAGGGTCTCTCCTGCCCCGGTAAAGACAGTTTCTATCTCTCCTGAAGCCGCCAGATTCAGGTCTCATGTCGAAGCTCTGAAAGGAACCTTAACGGCCAGAATTCTTGATTCACAGGACAAGGTAATAGAGGAGATTGCAGTCCGTGATCTTGCGAGCAGGCTTAAAACCTATAAAGAAAACATCCAGAGCGTAGTCTTCGATGGTGTAATTACTCAGAGGCTCGTTGATATTGCCTCAAGTAACGCAATTAAGAACCTCATAGGTGTAAAGATAGGGAACGTAGCCAAGGTTCCTGCTGACATGGAAGTTTTGACCGCAAGCATGCTTTGAGAGAACCTTAATTTCTCTCAATCCTCATTCTTTTTTATTTCCCTTCTCTAATATTATTCCTTTCTACTTCCCCTTAATTTCCTATTTCTTCTCCCGAATGCTGAATTTCTTTCTTTGTTCCTATATTCTCCATCTTCTAAAGCCAATTCCATTCTGGTCATCATTTTATGTGTAATATTTGTATGTGTAATATTTGCATAGAAGACTTGTGAGATCACCACGATTTGGTATTATTTTCACACTATAATGTTAAACTTCACACTTTCTTCCATAATCCTTCATTATTTATCATATACATTATATGGAAAACCTTATCATACAAAACTAGGAAGTACATTTCCTCGGATAATTCTTTTATCCGATTCAAGATAATATTAAATTGATCTTGTAAAATTGTAGGTCTGTTCGCTATGCACAAGGAAGAGCTCATACAACTACACACATATATGGCCCAAATGAAGAGGTATTTTGAAAGGCACGGGGTAACGCACGAATTCGATGATTACAAGGCTTTATCTATAAGCCCTGTACACATTCACCGGAGCAAGGCAGATCACAAGCGCGCAATTTTTATTTTAGGAGGCGAGCTTGCGACTCTTATGTCCCGGGACGACCCTATCTTTGAGGAAACACCAGCCCATATGAGGGAATCGCTGAATTCCGTCATCAAGCTCATGGGTAATAACTGATAGGGCCCTTGAAAGTGATGAAGAATTCGTTATCTGAAAATACAGATTCCAGATATTTTTGTTTTGAGATCAGGAGACGGTAAGGGTGGAGGTGCATCTTCATCACCATCCCGTCTTCTCCATCTGAGTAATATTTTTTCTCGGTCCAGCAGGGTAAAAATCCTAAGGACCTATATAATTTTTGTGCTCCTTTATTACTATTTCTTACTTCGAGCCTTGCGTATCGAAGCCCGTTAGCAACAAAAATGTCACAAATAGTATGAATTAGTCCTGTACCTATTCCTCTTCCCCGATATTCTTCTTTGACACCGACAGAAAAAATGTGCCCTTCATTTCCTGCGGAACGGTAACCTACCACGTACCCCACGATTCTTCCATCCTGCTCTGCGACAAGGAAACCGTCCCCTACGGTTTCATAAAAACTCATGTACAAGATGGAGTTGTGCTCCGAAAAGACCTCACTTTCAATTTCAACTACTTCCTGGAAGTCCTCAGGTGCAAAATGCCTTATCATAATATCTAATATATTCCTGCCATTTTATTATTTCTTCGAAAGGAAAATTACTTATAAAGTCTGTTTGCAGTTCTTCTGAAGCTGTTCTGAAGTCCTGCAGTCCAGATTTTGTAAACTTATTTTATAGTTCTTATTTAGGGATCTGTTCACAAGTTAGAGTTTCTTGATATGCCTGACATCCACTGCAACTCCTCTACTGGATCTCACCATTTCCTCTCCGCTCATCACAGCTCGCCCTACACAGAGCGCTTTTCTCCCGAGCACAATTACCTCATCATTAGGCCTTATTCCCAGGTCTGCCTGAGTAACTCCTGGGGCAAGGATGGAACCGCGTGGGAGAAAATCATCAATTTTTACCAAGTATTTCTCACTTTTTAGCATTAGTTCAGCCCCTTCGAGGGACAGAGCAAGCATTCCATATTGCGGAACCAGAGTTGCAAGTTGTTTTTTCCCGGAAAAAAGCTGATACTTGGGGAACCGGCCTTTAACTGCAAGCTTTCCGGCTTTCTCAGAGAAAAGAAGTGCAGCATCTTCTCCGAACTGATATTCTGCAATAGCTCTTAAGAAATTCTTTTTGTCCTCTTCCGCGTTCAGGCTTTTCCTGCTGAAGCTTTCGGATGTGCAGATAGACTCAACGGTCTTCTTGAGGTTTGAAAGCGCCTCCATAGACACAAGACTTCCTGTAGCAGTGTAGATTATTTCAATCCCGAGCTTGCTTGCCGCTCGTTCACAGATTTCTCTATATGCCCCTTCTACATGGGCAACTATGGCTTTGTACCTGTATTTTGAGAGATAGGCCTCAAGGCAGCCTGAAACCCAAGCTTTTTCTTCTTCGTCCCAATGCCCCGTAACCGCAGTATCGTAATGGGCTGCAGGATATGTTAATTCCAGCTCTCTTGGCACTATTCCAAGAGGCGAGGTTAAAATCACTTCGTGGACAAACTTCCGATATTTCCCAAGTGCCAGAATAAATTTCTGATGGGATTGGGAAGTTGAATAAGGTTTCCTGGCCGCACAAGGGAAAAGTACTAAAATCTCAAGATCCGGAGGTGTATACCTTTCCTGTATGCGCCGTGCAAATCTTACTACCTCAATTCGAGATAAGGCCTCCGAGGTATCTGAAAGGAGCTGGTTTTGCCGAAAAGCAGGAACTCTTTCTTCAAGGTAAGAATATTCGAAATCTCCAAGTCTTAACAGGGCTGTGAGCCATGGCCTGACCCTGCACTGGCCTTCAACATATTCTCTCAATGTTCCGGCCCTTATCCTTTCCCGCACAAGGGAAAGTTCAGCTTCGAGTGCATTCCTATTGTGAGCTGAAAGGAACTTTGCTCTCTCAATTTTCGGGAGCTTTCTGAGTTCTGCAGGCGTACTTGCAGCGCATGCACTGCATCTGCAGGGAAATTCTGTCAGGGAGTCGAGATAAAAACTACCTGCAGCTGTCAGGTAAATATCGGAATAGGCCGCAATTTCTGTTCTGGTATCGTCCAGAACATCAATTCCAAGGTAGACTAGCATAGCTATATTCTCAGGAAGCGCCAGATTTGGAGCATAAAGAGCTGTATCAGGGGAAATCTGGTTTCTAAGTTTTGTTATGGTCTCGAGAAATCTGCGAGCATTGTTTTCCAGGGTGCCTGCTCCTTCTATAATATAAAGGTCAGTTTTCTCAGGCTTTCCTCCTACTCTCAGGAGAGAACCTGTTGGGCCTATATTTTCGGCATTTTCACCACTAAGGACTGTAATTTTTTCGACTTTCCCGAGGGATTCGGCTGGAACGAAAGGCGGATAAGCTTGATGCGGCAGGATTATGAGAGTTCCTTTTCCTGTTTTTTCCCAAATTTGCTTTATGCGTGTCTCAAGCTCTGAATCAGATCTTACACCCCAGAAACTCCCTGCATCAACAATAGGGCCAGGGGTTTCAAGCTTTCCGAGTTCTGCTGTACTCAAAATGCAGGGCGTATGAATCTCGGGAGACAGCAGAAGTTTTCCTATCCTTGCTGCTCCGTCTCTGTGTTCTATCTCAAAGTACTGTGTCATGTTTGTCCTCTTATGTCTATCAGGATGTAAAGGTTTGTCCTGCACTTTTCCCTGAAAGCTTCTATTACTCCTCGTTTTTCTGAATCTGAAGAGTGCTCAGCTTTACGATTTATTTCGTGTTAACTCTTAGAAGGAAGATTTTATTCTTAAGAAAGGAAGAGGATGGTATATTCTTATATATTATTAATCTTGATTATCTGCTGTAACTCATACTTCATTTGTCTGTTATTGTCTGCTCCAGCCGTGACAGAAATTCTATTTTTCACATTTGAATTCTAATTTGAGGTCTAGAATGAATATAACTACAGAACTTCAAAATATTGTTGGCGGGCGACTATCAGTCTCGCCTTCGGAACTTTATTGCTATTCTTCTGACGCATCCCAGGTCAAGGGAATACCTGATTACGTGGTACGCCCGAAAAGCACAGACGAAGTAGGCCAGATTGTCAGGCTTGCTTATGAAAACGATATACCTGTAACTGTAAGAGGATCAGGCACCGGACTTGCAGGTGGGGCAGTCCCTGTTAAAGGGGGTATTGTGCTTGATATGTCGAGCATGAATCGGATTCTTGAAATTGATATTGATAATATTCAGGTCATGGTAGAGCCTGGGATTATTCAGGACACTTTAAACGAAGCGCTAAAGCCATACGGTTTTTTCTTTCCTCCCAATCCTGGCAGTTCAGCCATGTGCACTATAGGGGGTATGATAGGTTACAATGCAAGCGGAATGCGCTGTGTTAAGTATGGTACTACCAGAAACTATGTTCGTGACCTGGAAGTGGTGCTTGCGGATGGGACAGTTATCCATACCGGTTCAAAGATGCTAAAATCTGCTGCAGGGTATGATTTGACCCAGCTTATTGTAGGTTCGGAAGGCACACTAGGCATTGTCACGAAAGCCAGCCTGAAGATTGTCCCTCTCCCAAAAATCCGAAAACTAGTAATAACCTCCTTTGAAAACGCGGAAATTGCAGGGCAGGCGGTTGTAAAAACCTTTTCAAATGGGGTCATTCCCTCAGCCTGTGAGATTCTGGACAGAGTTTCCCTCCAGGTTCTCAAACGCTACGATCCAAACCTTGTGCTTCCTTCAGAAGGCGATGTTATTCTTTTTGAGGTTGATGGTACTGAAAGTTCGGCACGTGAAGCTGCAGAGCAAATAATGAAAGTCTGTGAGCCCCTGGCTATTTCCATAAAGCTTGCGGAAAGTGAAAAGGAAATGGCAGATATCTGGGCAGCCAGAAAACTTGTAGGGGCTGCAGTTTCCCGCCTGGACCCAACAAAGAGTCGCATCTATGTCGGAGAAGATGTGGGAGTTCCCATAAAGCAGATCCCGGAACTGTTAAAACGAGCACAGGAAATCGCTGAGCAATTCAACCTGCCTGCTATGAAATATGGACATATAGGAGACGGAAACCTCCATCTTGCCTTCTTCATTGATGTTTTGAACAAAGATGAATGGGACCGCCTGAATAAAGCTGCAGATCTGGTCCACAGAACAGCAATTGAGCTTGGAGGCACAGTCAGTTCTGAGCATGGGGTAGGCGCGGCAAGGGCCGAATACATGAAAGCTCAGTGGGGCCCTGCCCTTGAGGTAATGCGTGCGATCAAAAATGTCCTTGACCCGAAAGGCATACTGAATCCGGGCAAACTGGGGTTGTGAAAACCATGAAAAACGAAGGAAAAAAGGAAACTGAGCAGGCAAAAGAGCCGGAAAAAATCAAAATAATTAATAACGAGATGACCCCTAACGAGATAAACGAGAGCGATAGCGAACAACATCCATTTGAGGTTGACCGCAGGTCGGTTTATAGATGTGTTCAGTGTGGAACCTGCCGGTCGGTTTGCCCTGTATTTGATGTGGTAGGCTGGGAATCTGCCAATACACGCGGCAGAATGCTCATCATTAAAAGCCTGCTCGAGGGCAGACATCCTTCCGAAGACGTCCTTCCAAGCCTGGCCTCGTGCACAACCTGCGGGATCTGTGCTGCTAAATGCCCTGCCGGAGCAAACCCACCAGAAGTTGTGGAAGCTGCCAGAGCTCAGCTTGTGAAATGTGGTATTACGACTGACGCCCAGGAAAACTTGAAGTCGGCGATCATGACATACGGGAACTCTTTCGGGGAAATGAAATCTCGTAAACACTGGCTCTCTGAAGTAGAACGTTCAAAACTCCCCGAAAAGTCCGATTATGTCTATTTCGTGGGCTGTTTCGATTCCTACCGTTATCCTGAGTTTGCTAAAAAAACTTTTGGGATTCTGCAGCGTTTTGGAGTAACTCTCCTGCCTGATGAACAGTGCTGCGCCTCTCCCCTCCTGCGTACCGGATTTAAAGAGGACGCAGAAAAAGTCATGAAACACAACCTTGATCAGATCCGGAAAGTGGGTGCTCATACAATTATCACAAGCTGTGCAGGCTGTTATACAACTCTCAAGAACAACTACCCCGAAGAACTCAGGGTTATTAGCCTTCCTGAATTCCTTGCCGAACACCTGGAAGAGCTCAATTTGAAGAAACTTGACCTTACAGTTACCTACCATGATCCCTGCCACCTTGGAAGGCATAATCAGGTTTATGACGCTCCAAGAACGGTTATCCAAGCAATTTGCACTCTCAAGGAAATGAAAAACATTAAAGAGAACGCACGCTGCTGCGGCGGCGGAGGTGGGGTAAGGACAGGTTATCCTGACATTTCCCTTGAGCTTGCAAGAAACAGGCTTAAAGACGTTCCAGAAGGCGTGGATTATATCGTTACTTCCTGTCCCCTCTGTGTGAGAAACCTCAGAGACGCAGGCGGAAATATCGAGGTTATTGATATTGTAGAACTCGTAGCAATGGCGATAGAGTAACTCTATCTCCTTGTCTTGCTGTCTTGTACTCCAGTTATTTGTCTTACTGGTTTTTATTCAGAGCCGACTTTTGGCTCAAGTATTATCTTTTAATCCCTGAGAGTTTAATCTTTGAAAAATGACTCTCAACTTTACCTATTTAGTGGTAAACTTTCTATTTTTGTGAGTAATATGTCTTTATCTCCTAAGCGATTCTTTTTATTGAATATTATAATCGGATGTCAGCTTTACAAGTAGGTCAGGAGGACAGACCGTGAGTGATAATACAATAACTTTCCGTAACGTTTCACCTGCCAGCTTCAAATGTATGAAGAAAAAGCTTCAGATAATGGGTATTTTTGTCCCGCCGGGCAATAAAGGAAAGCTTTCAGGCCAGGGAGTTGCGGCAGATTTTGAGTGGGACGGAGAGTCAAAACTTATCATTACAATCAAGAAAAAGCCCTTCATTGTCAGTTACGAGACTGTAACCTGGAAAATGAGCGAATTTGTTAAAGAGTGCCAAGGCTCAATAGAGAAAATTCTGTGATGAAGTATGGCCGAAAGAAAACTGGATACTGAAGGCTGCCAGGGGATTAAATTCAGAAATGTAACTCCTGACGTATTTTCCTGCATGAAGAAAAAACTTCAAAGCTATGGAATTGAAGTTTCATCCGGGAATTCCGGTGTTCTTGAAGGAAACGGAATAGTTGCCCATTTTATCTGGGATGGTGAGGCAAACCTGTCAATTGAGATCAAGGAAAGGTCTCTGGACACTTACTGCGGGCAGGTAAGTGGAAAATTCAGGGCTTTCTGGCGTGAATGTCAGAGTTTATGAAGGTGAACCCAAGCCATGCTTACATCAGGATTACATGTATTACAGCAAATTCGTGACACTGCCAAGTTGGCAATGTAACAAAAGCTCTGTAAATTTTAATTTAAATATATAGGTTTAATGTAAAAACCTATGTAAAAATATCCATTGATTCTACCTATAGGTTTCTTACTATTTTTTATGTTTGATAGTTTCCTAGCAGACTTCAAGACCAGTGTAGTTTAAATTCTTGACTTGTCCTTTTTTGACCATTTTCATATATTCAATTCCCACACATTCTCTATCCTAAAAACGAGAACCAAATATCAAATTTTGATTTTAGAGATTATTCCTTAAGAAGTTAAGTGCTTGTTTTGTATCGTGAACTGTTATGTTGAGGTCGTTATTTAGATAATTAAGCGCTTCAACGTGTTCTTTACCTCTAGGACCTTTTCCAAAATCACTATCTTCAGTAGCGATATAAGAGGGACTAGATTCCAACGCTAAGTGAACAATTAATCTATCAATCTCACTATGGAAACCCAAATTATCTAATTTATTCTCTATCCCCTTTTTATTTTGTACAAATATATATGAGATTTTCATTTGGGTTTCCATATTTACAAACCACTTTTGAAAAAATTCAGAGCTACTCAGCCGATTAGTTGTATTTTTATATTCTGTTCTTAACTTATTATTTGTATCTAGACTTAAAAATAAGGATTGTTTTTGTAAAATTTCAGCTAATACGAATATAGAGTCCATATATAGGTTACAGGAACCGTTACAAGAATTACAGATGATATTAGTGTCAATAACAATATTCAAAATCATTCTCCCTTACTCTTTCTTTTAGCAATTTCTTCAGTTATTTTCAACACTTCCTCAAAGTCATCTGCAAAGAAAGATTTAAAAGAGTCTGGTATCTCTACAAATTGACCAAATTTATCTAGTTCAATATTATTAATAATACTTTTACCTTCTTTTCTTTCCACAAAACAGATTCTAACTTGTTCACTGTTGATTTCTCCTTCTGCAATACGTCGTCGTATTCTCAAAAGAATATGTTCGCTGTGTGTTTCAATTATAAAAAATTTATTTTTTTTAGACATTTCTATAAAGAAGTCACCCAGCTTAGACTGCGCTCTTGGGTGTAGATGAATTTCAGGTTGCTCTAATAAGAGATATTGGGCTTTATTTAGAGCATAGCCTTGTACAAGTAGCGGTAATAGTTGAGATATGCCAAATCCTACATCTTTTAAATTACAATCAACATTCGAATTAATTTCTCGTAAGTTTAGGGTAGCTACTCCACCTTTTAAAATACTCCAGTTAAGTGAATAGCCCAAGTTTTCTAAACTTACATTTACGTTGTTAATGAGTTTTTTAGATTTAGAACTGTATTTATCCAAAAACAATATTTGAGGTGCATCTCTACCATCTATACCAACATTAAAAGGAGTTTCACCAGTAAAATGATAATCTCTTTGGGGCGCATGTCTAATTGGCCCTATATGGATCAATTGATCAAAAAAACTCAGTATTTTAATAGTAAATTCTCTAGTTATTTCATATACTTCAGTATAAATATCGTTATTATTAGTTGTTTCTGCTTCATCTGAACTATTTTGGATTGTTTTAGACTGTTCTTTTTTAGAAAATAATAGTGGAGTGAAAAAGAACCATTTCAACTGTAGATTAGAAGGATCAAAGGCATATTCTGTTTCAAAGTGAGGCTTAGCATTGAAGGAATTCGATTTTTTAGACATTTTTATAATTGTTTTATTATCCTCTTTCTTAACTAAATCAAACCCTATTATTGTGTTAAAATGTCTTTTTTTATTGTATACGACTTTCACAGAATAAATTAAGGAATTTTGTTTAGATAAATTAAGAAGTGGATAATCATTTTCAACTTCAATTTCAAAAGAAAAAATCATTGGTTTTTTACTATCAACTTCGTGATTAAAAACTGCATCTTCAAAACTTCCAATGTCAATTCCATCTTTGGAGCTAAATATAAAAGGTACTTCCCTATCTATAGATTCCAAGCTTTGTTTTAACATCATAATTGAACTCAACAAAGCGCTTTTTCCAGAAGAATTATTTCCAAAAATAAGTGTTATAGGTCTATCTAATTTTATCCAACCTGAATCTTCATACCCTTTAAATCTCTCCAAACGAATAGCTTTCATAAAAAACCTCTAAATTAAATTCTTCAAATTGGGAATTTGATTCATCATAGAAATATTTATTTATTTTTTATTGGAAAATTTCAACTTTCAAGGTTTTCTATTTATAGGGTTCGCAGCTGCAGAGACATCGATAGAATGAGATTTATGAAACTTATCCATACAGTACTTTTCCCCCAAAACAACTGCATTTCTTTGGATTTCTAAACTCTTAGCCATTAAAATAAAAATATCAACGTAAAAATACAGTATTTTTCAGGAACTAACTGTATTACGAACTATTTTAGGTTCTGTATCTTCTATAGAAACTGAGATAAATTTTCATTATGTTCCGAAGCCCATCAGGAGGTCAAACCTCGTAGACTACAAGTACCGCTGATACGTCGAGTTTTATAAATTCTGTATTTTAGCCTTCCTTATGTTGATTTTAGCTGCAAATTTCTAAAAACATTTGAGCATATATAGTCACGCCTATAATTGCTGCAACAAAAATCACTTTGTAATCCATCTAATAGTTGCATTATTTAGCCTCTTGACTATAGGGAGATTTTACAACAAAGCCTATGTATCGCAAATTCGAATTTACAGAACTTTCAGTATACTACGATTACTCTAATTTCTATAAGAACAACTTTACCTTTACCACTTACCTTTCCTTCTTATCAAACACTTATGGGCATTTCCTACGAGATCAAGTCTTCCTGCCTTCTCTAGAGCTTCATATACAAGCTCGTAATTCACAGGGTTCCTGTAGTGCATAAGGGCTCGTTGCATGGCTTTTTCTTTCTTATTTTTTGCGACGTATACTTTCTTACCTGTGAACGGGTCTAGTCCTGTATAATAAATACATGTCGATACTGTCATAGGCGTTGGGGTGAAGTCCTGTACCTGTTCGGTGTAGCCTCCATGATCCCGCACATATTCTGCCATTTCTATCATATCTTCAAGAGTACAGCCCGGATGTCCTGACATCAGGTAGTTTACAATGTACTGGTTTTTGCCGCACTTCCGGTTGAGATTTGTAAATTTCTGGGTAAATTTTTCGTAAACTTCCCTTCCTGGCTTACACATTGCATTTGTGACCTGCCTTGAAAAATGTTCAGGTGCAATCCGCAATTGTCCACTAATATGGTAAGCGCAAAGCTCTTCGAGGTACTCTTCATCCTTAAGAGCCAGGTCATAGCGTACCCCATAACCTGTAAAGACTTTCTTGACTCCTGGGAGGTCACGCAGGCGGCGTAAGAGTTCGAGCAGTTTTTTGTGGCTGGTATCCAGAGCAGGGCAAGTGCGAGGATAAAGGCAGGATTTGTCCAAGCAGGCTCCTTTTTTCTCCCAGGTTTTACACTCCATACCGTACATATTTGCGCTCGGGCCGCCAACTCCGTTTATAATACCCTTGAAATCCGGTTTTTCGGTGAGCTTTCTCGCTTCACGCAGGACAGATTCGATGCTGCGGCTTGCAATCATGCGTCCCTGATGCTCTGTAATTGCACAGAAAGCGCAGCCTCCGAAGCAACCCCTGTGCGTTGTCAGAGAAAATTTTACCATTTCCAGGGCAGGAACGGGTTCAGTATAGGAAGGATGTCTTTCTCCAGTAAATGGCAGTTCATACACATGATCCAGCTCAGCCTCGGTCAGGAGGCGCATTGGCCTGTTCTGCACAATTACGGTTTTCGGGTGAGGCTGGATAACCCCTTTTCCAGTAATAGGGTTCTGCTCTGCAAAATATATTCGAAAAGCCTTTGCAAAGGCCGTTTTATCCTGAGAAACTTCTGAAAAGGAAGGGATTTCGATATTTTCCTTTAAAAATTCTGCTGCATCTTCAGCTATTTTCCCTTCTTTTTGTTCAGGTTTGTCCCGTTCCTGTTTCTCCTGCCTGTTATCTGGCTTTTCAGCTCTTTCTCTAAGCTCTTTCCAGGCTTTAACTTCCATTTTCCAAACTGTACCTGGAATGTCTCTAATATTTTTGATATCTTCCCCGGCTTGCAGTCTTTTTGCAATTTCCACGATCTGCAGTTCTCCCATACCGTAGACTATGAGATCAGCAGGCGCATCAGCCAGAATGGACTGCCTGACCTTATCTGAAAGATAATCATAATGCGCAAAGCGACGTAAAGAAGCTTCAATGCCTCCCAGCACTATAGGCACGTCAGAAAAGGCTTCTTTTATCCTGTTCGAGTAAATTATAACGGCACGATTCGGGCGAAGCCCTGCTTTGCCTCCAGGGGAATAAACATCCTTTTCCCGAGGCTTCAGACCTGGGGTCAAATTGCTTACCATAGAGTCAGTATTTCCTGCACTTACGGAAAAAAAGAGCCTGGGCTTCCCAAGTTTTTTGAAGTCTTCAGGGCTGTCCCAGCGCGGTTGAGCAATTACTCCTACCCTGAAACCAGCATCTTCAAGAACTCTTCCTATTATTGCCGTGCCGAAACTTGAGTGATCTACATAGGCATCCCCGGAAATCAGAATAATGTCAAGCTCTTTCCAGCCGCGAGCTTTCACTTCCTCAGGGCTCATTGGAAGGAATTTCGACGTCGGTATGCGGGAAGAAACTGATTTTTCTTTCCTTTCTCTCTTTCCGTGTTTGGTTCCGGATTTTTTCCCTGATTTTCTTCCAGATTCTGTCGTAGATTCTGTCGTTTTTTGTCTCAGTTCAGCTTTTTTTGGAACAAAAAAACCTTTTTTTCTGCCTAGTCTTTCTTTATTCGGCTTTTCCGAGTTCAAATTCTTATTATTCTTTGAAGCTGCTGTATCTTTGGCCATAGTCTGTTTTAAAGCTCCTCTTTCTCGTGTTTTTATTCGCCCATCATCATTTTTAACATTCGGTATGAAGCCATAATCTGATTATTCCCATCCCTGTCCGCCGGGGCTCCATGTCCAGAATACAGGGCTTTTACATCAATTTTTGTGAGCTTTTCTATTGAGCCAGCCATCTTTTCAGGTTCTGAACCCTCAAAGTCCATTCTTCCGAAGCCCCCTCCTGGAAATACAGTGTCCCCGGAAAAGAGACTTTTTGAGACCGGCTCGTAGAGGCAGATACTTCCTTTTGAGTGGCCTGGGGTGTGGATAACTTCCAGGTATTCCCCATTCCCTATATCAATTTTATCTCCTTCTTTATATGTAATTGTGGGCCTTACTTCAGGGGCCTGTTCTCCGAAAAGCATGGACACGCTGAGGTATTCGTCGTTTATACTCTCCAGGTCAGCTTTATGTATTCCGACTTTTGCACCGCTTCTTTCTGAAATAGCTGCAGCTGCTGCGGTATGATCATAATGGCAATGTGTAAGGACTATTAGTTCCAGGTCGGTTAGCTTTATATATTTCTCCAGTTGCTTGATTACCAGGTCGCTGTTCATTCCCGCGTCGATCAGGACTTTTCCATTTACCAGATAGACACTTGAATCGTAAGCTGTAGGGCAAATGTACCGGACTTCCATGGTTCTTCCTCTTTTACTCCTTTTTCCTCATCTTCCACTCCCTTTTTCCTCACTTCTACTTCTTGCATTTTCGTATTGTTTCCCAGCTCACTCTTTGCTTCTTATATATCTTTGAGAATTTAGATATTAAAAGCCCTGCGCGCATTTTCGGTAGTGAATTTTGCAATCTCTGCCGTTTCCATATTCTTAAGTTGTGCGACTACAGGGACTGAATCTACTATAAAAGCAGGCTCGTTTCTGCCTTTGCGGGGAGAAAGGAAAGGACTGTCGGTTTCCAAAAGCAGGTTTTCTAGGGGCACGGCTTCTGCAAGAGTTTGGTGATGTTCAGAAAAGCAGACAAGAGTTGCAAGGGAAATATAATATCCTCTATCTACAATTTCCCGCATAGTCTCAACAGGGCCGCTATAGCAATGATAAATAACCGTATCTATGCCTCTGACAAGCTTTAGTACTTCTGCTTCAGCCATCCGGGCATGCACTATAAGGGGTTTGTCAAGGTCTTTTGCAAGCTCAATAACTTTTTCGAATGCAGCAGTCTGTCTCTTACGTTCTTCATCTGTTTTGCAGTCTTGAAAGTCCAGGCCTGCTTCTCCTATTCCCACTGCTTTTTCGGCGTTTGCTTCAATCTGGGCAAGAATTTCATTTATCTCTTTATCCGTGCCTTCCCTGCCAATGTCAGGACTCAGGCCAAGCGTGGCATGAATATCTTTATTTTTTTCTGCAAGTTCAAGGCTTATTCGGTTGCCTTTCAGCGAAATCCCGGAGTTGACCATTCCGACAACTCCTGCCTCTCTGGCTCGGAGAATAGTCTCTTCCCTATCGCGGTTGAATTTAGGAAAATCAAGGTGACAGTGAGAATCAATAATTGGATAAGGCATGGGTCTGTATTCCATCTCATTTTATTTTACTTTTTATACGTGTTTATGGAACACAGACCTAAAAACGAACAGGCACAAGACCTTATCCGATTTTTTGTCTTTTAATCACTTTTAATTATAGCGTGCTGGCCTTTCAGTCAGGCTTAGAAAGCAGGAAGAATCGGCCCTGGTCAGTTTCAACTTTTTTCTTCTCTTTTATACAGCAGGTTCATAGCATTTACAAGAGCTTCTACAGAGGCCATGACTATGTCCGGGTTTGCAGATCTTGCAGTTACAATTCTGCCTTTTTCATTTTCGAGACCTATGTATACGTCTGCAAGGGCATCTGCTCCGCCTGTAATTGCATCGATCCTGAACTCCTGGAGTTTGAAATGATTACTTTCTCCAAGAATATCTCTTACAGCTTTGAGAGCGGCATCCACAGGGCCAACTCCTGTCCTTGCTGCAATAATCTCTTTGCCTTGAATGTCTGCTTTGACTACTGCAGTCGGTGTCAGAATATTTCCGGTCATTACAGAGACTTCTTTGAGTTTAATCAGTTCCTCTTCCGAACTTGCTTTCCCGAGCACAGCAGAAGCAACTGCATAGAGGTCAGCATCCGTAATCTGTTTGCCCTTGTTTGCAATTTCTTTAATTCTGGATACGATTTCATCCAGCTGCTTATCATTGCTTATTATGCCTGCAGATTCGAGAGACTGCTTGACTGCATGTTTGCCTGTGTGTTTTCCAAGTACAATACGCCGTTTATGGCCTACCATTTCCGGTGTCATTATTCCGGGCTCGAAGGTATCAGATTTTTCAAGTACTCCCTGACTGTGGATCCCTGATTCATGAGAAAATGCATTCTGGCCCACAACAGGTGTATTTGGAGGAAGCCTGATTCCAGTATAGTTTTCAACCATTTTCGAGGTTTCAACAAGGTATTCGGTTCGAATATTCGTTTTTGCCCCGTAGATTGAGGTCAGGCTCATAACTGTTTGGGAAAGGTCGGCATTTCCTGCCCTTTCTCCTATGCCGTTTACTGTGACCTGAACCTGGGACGCACCTGCTTCGACTGCCATAAGACTATTTGCTACAGCAAGCCCGAAATCGTTATGGCAATGCACGTCAATTGGAATCGTTATTTCGGCCGCGATATCTTTTATCTGCCTGTACATTGCGGATGGAACCATAACGCCAACCGTATCTGGAACATTGATGATATCGCATCCTGCTTCCTGCACTGCTTTGAATACCTCTATAAGATATTCAGGTTCGGTCCTTGTAGCGTCCATTGCAGAAAACATGCATCTTCTCCCGTTATCTTTGATATACTGGACAGCCTCCACAGCCAGTTGAATCACTTCTTCCTGGCTTTTTTTAATAGTGTATGTCCGCTGTACTTCAGAGGTAGGGACGAAAGCGTGCACAAGTCCTACATCGCTGTCAAAACAGGCATCGATATCTTTTTTCAGTACTCTGGCAAGTCCACAGATTTCAAGATCCAGGCCGGCATTAGAAATCGATTTTACGGATTCTTTATCTCCTTCTGATGAGATAGGAAATCCAGCTTCTATAATGTCTACCCCGAGTTTGTCAAGTTGACAGGCAATTTCCAGCTTCTGTGCAGAAGTTAGAGATACCCCAGGGGTCTGTTCTCCGTCGCGCAGTGTTGTGTCAAAAACAGTTACTTTTTTATTCTGCATGGGCTCGATGTAAAAATCGATCCCTTCTTTCAGTTCTTACATTCATGGTAATCATCTACTTGAATGTATATTTCTGGTATATAAATACCACGTAAGTTTTTTGAAGTTCAAATTTTAAGCTTTGTTTTTAACCTTCAAATGGAAAACTATTTATAGTAGATTACCTATTCTAGGGTTGCTTCTCAGGGTGTCACACGACATCCAAGAGAATGAAAAACGAAACTTGAAAAACGGGACTTGAAAAACGAAACTTAAAGGTGCCAGAAAAACGAAATCCGAAAAACGGAAATAGAAGGCATCTGTAGGCCTTGTTTTTTTAAACAATGGCTCATAAAAACGGATAAAGTTAAGGATTCGAAAGTATAACTCTTTTGAAACCTTTTAACTATTCTCATTTCCCTCTTTCAAATTGTTTATTCTCCTCTGAAAGGGAATATTTGTATATACGAAAAATGAAAAAACGTTTTTCTTATACATACAAATTTTCTGAGGAAATCAATACAAAGCTTTATATACAAGAAACGTCTTGTATGTATCCCTCACACA
>NZ_DAGK01000028.1:178671-206197 GCF_002495725.1 Methanosarcina sp. UBA411 | reverse complement strand
TTTGTTACTGTTTCCTTGTTTTCCTTACTTTCTGTTGTTTGTTTTTCTGTGTTATTTGTTACTGTTTCCTTGTTTTCCTTACTTTTTTCTGTTTGTTTTTCTGTGTTATTTGTTACTGTTTCCTTGTTTTTGCTTTCCCCGAATTCTTGTTCCAGATTTTCGGCGTCATTTTCTGTACCGTACCACCAGTAATCTTCAGTTTCATTTTCTTTGTCACTCTCTATATGGTACGACCAGTCATTTTCTGTCTCGTTACTTACTGTATTTGACTCATTTACTACTCTGTCGTTTTCTTGGTTTTCAGTGTTGCTTTCTGCCACTGTAACTGACACTGAAATTATTGAAAAAATAAGAATCAGAGCAATCCCGGTTAATTTCCACTTCCTACCACATATTCCCTTATAAGTCCCTGTTTTTTTCTTCAATTACTACACTCCTTAATATACTCTCTCTTCTGCTTAAGTTTGGTTTTATGTTCCCTTTATTCATTATTCTATGCTGGTTGAAATCCAGATAACATAAATTTTGACTACTTAACACTTTTATAAGCAATTTTCGGTTTTAATTTAGCGCGCTTTGGTATCTATATATTTGTTAAAATAAATATTTTTATCAATTAGATTCTAAGGAAAATTTAAAAATCATCTAAATATTTTTAAGGCAATTTATCCTGTAAAAGCTTTTTCATTTTTCAAAACTCTTTCTCTTTAAATAAAGTAGTAGTATTAATATTAAAATCCAAAATCCTTAATGTATATACTCAGACTAATAATTACTTATCTTGTCTATTATAGATAAATGTCCTTTAGTAGATTTCCATTAAGGTTATAATTTGGTCTAACAGATATTTTGCTCATAAACTCAGACTCTATATATCTATAACTAGACTGCTAGATAATATCTCTAATAACCCAATTCTCTATTGATAATTTCACAGTTACTGGGCTACTATTTCATGAAAGGATAATATGTATGGAATTTCTGGAAGACAGGACAGGAACTTAATGCTTATTACATCAAAAGTGTAGAGGGTAACAAATACTTCGTCCTGTACAGAATATTCGAAATTCAATTTTTAAGTAAAAAATGACAAAAAGAGCATTTAAATTGAAAGAACACAAATTTTACTTATTAATAAATTTTACTTATTATTTATATTATTGGATTGCCTTTTTTGGATATGGTAGCTGCATTCAGTTTGACTCTCTCGCATCCTTGTAGTCTGTGAAGAATTCTCTTATTATGACTGGCTCTTTTATTCGGATGTAAGAAAACTATACTTTTTTAACACTACTTCTTTAACCCTTTTAATTTTCCTTTCTAATTTTCCTTTCTAATTTTTCTTTAACTTTTCTTTAACTTTTCTTTTATTCCTTCTTGAGTATAATATAACACAAGAATTATATAATATCATATTTTGTACTTACAAGCTGTTATATGTTAATATTATATTCCTAGGTTGTACTTCTAAGCCGATCTATAAGCTCCTGTTTGTCAGTAAGTAAAGCTGGTATGCTTTTAACTATGATTCAGCGTTTCAATTCTTTTATAAGAAAAACAGAAATCTAACTCTTTGATTTATTTATCATTTCCTCCTCTGTAATTGATTCTTCTTTCTGAATTATCTTCCTGCTCTGCAAAGGCTTTATATATTAGATGTGCCTTGTAAAGGCAAAGTACATCAAAGATGGAAGTTTCATGCATTTTAATGTTTGAAATTCTCTAATCAGATCAATGTGATGCTTAATGCTAACTTCCTGGAAGTCCGGGAGATAGGATTTTCTACCGTGCTTTACGGGAGATTTCCTGCATTGAAGATCAATCCAGTGAGAAACGTCGGATCAACATGAGTGTCAAAGGGCCAATGCTTTGAAACGCCCGCTTTTGGCGTTGTAATAACGCCTAAAATCGCACGAAGCTGTTCAGGTTTTCGATGAGTCGCGGTTGCAGTCACTGAGTAATGAAGTTTCAAATCAGGGAACTGAATTTAAAATCAGGTTACCATATACTGAAGTTTCAAATCAGACTAGTAAATGTTTCAAACCAGGGCCGAATGCCTGGATTTGGGTCTGCCAGGATCGTAAATCGATCCTTTAAGAGTATGCTCCTGCTAGACAAGCTGGGAAGAGGATCGGATATTTGCAGATGCCTGAAGGAATTAGGGTACCGGGAGCAATAAAGCTCTGGTCTGCTCGAGGCATATCTGCCAGGCAGGTCTGAAATATGTCCCTCCCCACCTGGTAGCGTTCGGGGAATCCAGTGCATTTTTCTTTTGCCACTCACATTGAGCCGACCGGAGGGGCTGGTATTTCAATTGAAATTTACGGAGTAGAAATATGGCAAGCATACACCGACCAAAACGAGGTTCCCTCGCATTTAGTCCGCGCAAGAGGGCAAAGAGCCACATTCCACGGTTCAGGTCCTGGCCGGAGGCTACAGGTGAACCAAAGCTACAGAGTTTTGCAGGGTACAAGGTGGGCATGACCCACGTGATCATGATTGATGACACAAAGAACAGCCTTACCCAGGGTATGGAAATCTCCGTACCTGTAACTGTCATCGAAACTCCTGCAATCAGGGTCGCAGCCATCCGGGCTTATGCAGAAGACAGCACCGGAGAAAAAGCAATTGCTGAGGTATGGGCAGCAGATCTTGATCCTGAACTCAAGCGCAGGATCCCTATACCGGCAGCCGAAAACATGGCCGAAAACCTTGAAAATATTGGAAAAATGATTGAAGAAGGCAAGGTAAGTGACATCAAGGCAGTTATCTACACCCTGCCAAAGAGCCTTACCGGGGTTCCCAAAAAGACTCCCGACATCATGGAATCCGGAATCAGTGCCAGGGATCTCAGTACTAAATTTGAGTACGCAAAGTCAATCCTCGGCACTCTTGTAAGCGTCACCGACGTTTTCAAGACCGGGATACTTGTTGACACTGCTGCAATAACTATCGGAAAGGGTACTCAGGGTCCTGTCAAACGCTGGGGTATCCAGCTTATGAAAGGCAAGCACTCCAGGCAGGGTAGTCTCAGGCAGATCGGTACTCTTGGTGGCTTCGGCCTTCGCCGCGTCTCTTGGAGAGTCCCGCAGCTGGGTCAGACCGGATACCACCAGAGAACTGAGTTCAACAAGCGTATCCTCAAGATCGGGTCCGATGGGGAAGAAGTCACTCCAGAGGGCGGCTTTATAAATTACGGCCTTGTCCGTGGGGATTATGTGCTGATCAAAGGCAGCGTTCCCGGACCATCAAAGAGGCTTATCAGACTCAGAGATCCGATCAGGGCAAAGAAAGCCGACCTTGGCGAACCGAATATCCTTCACATAAGCAGGGAATCCAAGCAGGGGTGAAGTGAAATGGCTACAGCAAAAACAATAGACCTTACAGGAAGGGTTGTCAGGGAGATTGAGCTTCCCGACGTGTTTGATGTGGATTACCGCCCTGACCTGATTAAAAAGGCAGTGCTTGCGGCACAGGCAAACAGGCTTCAGCCCTATGGTCCCCGTCTTTACGCAGGCATGGAAACTTCCGCAAGAGGCTGGGGTTCAGGACGAGGCGTATCTCATATTCCGAGACTCGTAAACAGCAGCAGAGCTGCAAGAGTTCCTCACGCAAGAGGCGGAAGAAGAGCCCACCCACCAAAACCGGAAGCTGACAGAAGCGAGAAAGTCAACACTAAGGAACGCCGCTATGCAATCCGCTCTGCAATTGCAGCAACCAGAGATCCGACTCTCGTAAGCCTGAGAGGCCATATCTTTGAAGCCGAACTTCCTATTGTTACGGAAAACGCTCTTGAAGACCTGGATAGGACAAAGCAGGTAATTGAATTCTTGCAGGCTATCGGAGTCTATGATGACGTACTCAGGGCAAAATACGGAAGACATATCAGGGCCGGCCGTGGAAAGCTCAGAGGTAGGAAATACAAGCACAAAAAGAGTATCCTTATTGTTGCAGGAGAAAATGCTCCTATCATGAAGGCTGCAAGAAACCTCTCAGGGGTAGACGTTGCAACAGTAGATTCACTGAATGCCGAGCTGCTCGCACCTGGCACTCATGCAGGGCGCCTTACTATCTGGACAGAATCCGCAGTTGAGAAACTGGAGGGTGCATTCCAATGAGTTCCATTAATTATCCTTTTGTTACTGAAAAAGCGATGATGCTGCTTGACGAAAACAAGCTCCAATTTATCGTGGATACCAGGTCAAACAAAAAGCAGATCGTAGAAGATGTTGAAAAACTGTACGGATTCAAAGTAAAGTCCGTGCGGACCATGACTACCATGAAGGGTACGAAAAAAGCAATCCTGACATTCGAAGATCCTGAATCGGCACACGAGATTGCAACCCGGATAGGACTGATGTGAGGTGTGATGTATGGGTAAAAGACTAATATCACAAAACAGGGGTAGAGGTACTCCTACCTACAGAGCTCCTTCTCACAAGTACAAGGCAGAACTGAGGCATCCGCGTGTTGATGAAAATACGTCGATTCAGGGGAAAATCATTGATCTCGAGCACGATCCTGCTCGCTCAGCCCCGATTGCAAAAGTTGCCTTTGAAAATGGGGAAGAACTTCTCCTGCTTGCCTCAGAGGGAGTTGCAGTAGGTAACACAATCGAGTGCGGAGACGATGCTGATGTCAGGCCAGGAAATATAGTTCCTATAGGAAAAGTGCCTGAAGGTTTCTTTATCTGCAACATCGAGTCAAAGCCAAATGATGGCGGCAAATTCGTGCGCTCTTCCGGAGTATACGCAACTGTCGTAACCCATGAGCCTAACAGGACTGCAGTGGCAATGCCCTCAGGGACCATTAAATGGCTTAACCCTAAGTGCAGGGCAGTTGTCGGTATTGTTGCAGGCGGAGGCAGAGTTGACAGGCCATGGCTCAAAGCCGGGAAAAAGTACCACAAAATGAAAACAAGAGCTGCAAAGTATCCCAGGGTTTCAGGAATTGCCATGAACCCGCGTGACCACCCATTCGGTGGAGGTGCCTGGAAGCATCCGGGTAAGCCCACAACGGTTAGCAGAAACGCTCCGCCCGGAAGAAAGGTCGGACTGATTGCAGCTAGAAGGACCGGAATGAAGCGCTGATGAGGGGTATTCGTTATGGCTAAAAAATTATCATCAAGATTACCAAAGAGAAAGGGTGAGTATACCTACCGCGGGAAAACCGTCTCAGAACTTCAGGAATTGAGTCTTGAAGAGTTTGCAGAACTCCTACCTTCAAGAGAACGCAGGAGCATCAAACGCGGATTCACGGACGGACAGAAAAAAGTCCTGCACGAGTTCAAGGAAGGAAAGAAGATCAAGACTCATCACAGAGATCTTATCATCCTTCCGGAAATGATCGGACAGACAATTGAAATCCACAATGGGAAAGGCTTTGTGAGTGTGGATCTTCAGCCTGAAATGATCGGGCACCGTTTCGGAGAATTCGCACCCACAAGAGGAAGGGTTTCACACGGCAGTGCTGGTGTGGGAGCAACCCGTTCAAGTAAGTTCGTGCCACTGAAATGAGGTGAAAGGGAATGGCAAAAATTGATTATTCAGTTAAGGGAAACCCTGAGACTACCTCTAAGGCTATGGGTTCTGAACTCCATATTTCCCCTAAAAAGTCCCGTGAAGTCTGCTGCAAAATTAAGGGCATGAAGGTTGCTGAAGCAAGAAAGTTTTTGGAAGACGTAATTGCTTTAAAACAGGCAGTCCCCTTCAAAAGGCACCACGACGGAACAGGACACCGAAAAGGTCCAATGGCTGCAGGCAGGTACCCTGTTAATGCTTCAAAAGAGATCCTCAAGATCTTGAAGAATGCAGAAAGCAATGCCGAATACAAGGGACTTGAACCCGCAAACATGTATATCAGCCACGCTGCAATTCAGCGCGGAAGGGTAATTCATGGGTTTATGCCGAGAGCCAGAGGACGGGCCACTCCCAAAGACACAGACACTGTAAATATAGAGATGATTCTTTCCGAGGTGCGCTAAATGGCAATAGAAAGAAAATTCGTCAATGACGGGTATGTTAAAGCCTCCATGGACGAGTATTTCGCAGAACAGCTGAACAGAGCTGGATACGGCGGTATGGAGCTTAACAGGACCCCAATGGGCACCCAGATTGTTATTTATTCTGAAAAGCCTGGAATGGTAATAGGGAAAGCCGGAAAGGTCATCAGAAAGCTTACAAGGGATGTAGCAACCAAGTACAATCTCGAAAACCCGCAGATTGATGCTCAGGAAGTTAAGAAACCTGAACTTAACGCTCAGATGATGGCATCAAGGCTTGCAGCCTCAATTGAGAGAGGCTGGTACTTCAGGAAAGCCGGACACAACACAATTAGGGCAGTCATGAATGCAGGCGCCCTCGGGTGTGAAGTCGTAATCTCAGGAAAGCTTACGGGTTCCAGGTCAAGAGTTGAAAAATTCGTTGACGGGTACATAAAGCACTCCGGAAATCCTGTGCAGGAAGTAGTAGACGAAGGGTTTGCAGTAGCAGTCAAAAAGCTCGGAACCCTTGGCTGTAAAGTCAGGATCATTCAGCCAGATGTTGTCCTGCCTGATTCGTACAGGGTTAAGGAAGCAAGTGAGATTGTAACTGAACCGGTTGAAAAGCCTGCCGAAAAACCGGCTGCAAAACCGGCCGAGAAACCTGCTGAAGCCCCTAAGAAGGAAAGCGCGGCAAAACCAAAAACTCCTGCAGCAGCACCTGCGAAACCAGTAGAAGCAGCTGAAGTCGCAGAGCCTGAAGAAGCCGAGGAAGAACCTCAGGCTGAGGCAGCAGAAGAATTTGAAGAGGCTGAAGTCATTCAGGTTGAAGGCTCAGAAGAACTTCGAAGACAAGTCAATGGAGTCTGGCAGCACAAGCACGAGGGTTATGACTATTGGCATCCCATGGCCCGGGTTCACAAGGAGGCTAAGGAATAATGGCAATCCTCAGAACCAGCGAAATCCGGAACATGTCACTTGAGGAACGGGCTGATGAACTCGAGACCCTGAGCAATGAGCTTGTCAGGGAACGTGCCCTTACTTCCGCAGGCGGAGCTCCTGAAAACCCGGGACGAATCGGAGAAATAAAGAGAACGATTGCCCGGATAAAGACAATTCAACATGAGCTAAATGAAATCTAAGGTGGAAATTCTACCTTCGACCCTTATCTACCATGAACTGATAGGGCTCGAGATTCAGGTAATTCACTCCACTAATCCAGCATTGGCTGGAATCCGCGGCAGGGTAATCGACGAGACAAAAAATATGCTAATCGTAGAAAACTCAAAGTCGCGGGAACTGAAGATTCCAAAGGCGGATTCGGAATTTCTCTTCCGAATCCCTGCCGAGCTCTCAGAAAAAGGCCGCAGATCCGATACATTAGTTAAAATTCAGGGAAACCTGCTGCTCTCACAACCCGAAAATCGGATCAAGAACATCAAAAAGTTACGCAAATGGGGCTAAACTCATGGCAAGAGATATTGGATTGAACATACCGGCGCCATCAGAAGAATGTGATGATTCAGACTGTCCCTTCCACGGAACACTTCCTGTAAGAGGTCAAATCCTTGTGGGCACCGTGGTCAGCAGCAAGATGGACAATACGGTAGTTATTGAAAGGCAATACATGAAATTGGTGCCAAAATACCAGAGATACGAGAAGAGACGCTCGAAACTTCACGCACACAACCCACCTTGCATTTCAGCAAAAGTCGGGGATATCGTTACGATCGCGGAATGCAGGCGTATAAGCAAAACGAAGTCCTATGTGGTAGTTAAAGCGGAGGTGCCTAAATGAAAGGCATACGCTCCAACATCCCAAGGGCTCTCAATGCAGGCGCCAAGGTTTCCTGTGTGGACAACACCGGAGCCAAGGTCGTTGAGATTATTTCTGTCAAGAAGTACAGAGGGGTTAAGAACAGAATGCCCTGCGCAGGAATTGGGGACATGTGCGTCGTTTCAGTAAAAAAAGGCACACCCGAAATGAGGAAGCAGGTTCTTCTTGCAGTAGTGGTTCGCCAGAAACAGGAGTTCCGCCGTCCGGATGGGCTGCGTGTATCCTTTGAGGATAATGCTATGGTAATCACGGACGAAGATGGGATTCCCAAAGGGACGGACATAAAAGGTCCTGTAGCAAGAGAAGTAGCTGAAAGGTATCCCAAGATTGGAACCACAGCATCTATTATTGTCTGAGGTGGCAAAAATGGTATCCAAACAGCCGAGAAAGCAGAGAAAGGCAAGATACAATGCGCCTCTGCATATCAGACAGAAATTCATGGGCGCAAGGCTCAGTGAAGCCCTCTCCAAGGAGTACGGCACAAGAAGCGCCGCAGTTATCGCGGGAGACACCGTGAAGGTCATGCGCGGAGACTATAAGGGTACTGAAGGAAAGGTCCAGACCGTTTCTCTTCAGGACGGCACTATTGCTATTGACGGAGTCATTTCCACCAAGGTGGATGGCACCGAAGTCCCAAGGCCTATATACCCCTCCAATGTTATGATCACAAAACTGGAACTGAAGGACGGGCGCAGAGCATCAAGCATTAAGAAGTGAGGCAGGTGATTTTGTGACACACCAGAAAAGATTATCAATCCCAAGAAGCTGGAAGGCCGGAAAAAAAGGTTATAAGTGGGTCTCCACCACCCGCCCGGGGCCTCACAGTCAGGCACGCAGTCTTCCGCTAGGAATCATAATTCGCGATATTCTCAAGCTTGTAGATAACAGCAGGGAAGGTAAGAAGATTCTTTCGGAAGGCAAAGTTCTTGTAGATGGAATCCCAAGGAAAGACCTCAGGTTCCCGGTTGGGCTTTTTGACGTAATTACACTCCCACTCATAAATGAAACATACAGAATGTTCCAGGATGAAAAGGGACGTCTGGTCCTTCACAAGCTGAACGGGACAAACATCCACAAATTGTGCAGGATCAACAACAAGATGACTCTCAAAGGAGGCAAGGTGCAGCTTAACCTGAATGACGGAACCAACATTCTGGGTACTAACGAGTACGGCACAAAGGATTCTCTGATTCTCTCAGTGCCTGACAAGCAGATAGTAAAGCACCTGCAGTTCAAGGTTGGCAACCTGGCAATGGTAGTAGGTGGCCAGCACTCTGGAGAAATCGGAAAGATCACGGAAATCAGGGAAGTTAAGAGTTCCAGACATAATACAGTCTCAATTTCCGGTGAAACTGATTTTGAAACGATTGAAGATTACGTGATTGTCATTGGCGAGGACAAGCCTGAGATTCTGCTCGGTGGTGAGGTAATTGAGTAATGTTATGCGCACTCCCGTTGTTGAGAAGGTAATTGTCCACATGGGTGTTGGAGAAAGTGGCCAGCATCTAGTAAACGCCGAAGAAATCCTCAGGACTATTACAGGGCAGGAAATTGTCAGGTGCTTTGCCAAAAGGACTCTTCCGACTTTTTCGATCAAGAAGAACGAACCTATAGGCTGCAAAGTGACCCTTAGAGGCCAGAGAGCCAAGGAGTTCCTCGAGACTGCTCTAAATATCATCGATAAAACTTTGGTTAGATCCCAGTTTGACTCCCTTGGAAACGTCTCTTTCGGAATTGAAGAACACACTGATTTTCCGGGCATGAAATATGACCCGAACATCGGAGTTTTCGGAATGGACGTAACAGTCGTTATCAAGCGCCCCGGAGAAAGAATCTGCAAGAGAAGGATAGCAGCAAGGAAGATCCCGGTTAACCACAAGGTTACAGTCGAGGATGCAGTTGCTTTCCTTAACGAAAGCTATGGCGTGGAGGTCATGTAAATGGCAGAGACTATAAACAAGTCCGGAAAAGGGGTAAACGTATGTAAACGGTGCGGGAGAAAGCAGGGTCTTGTCCGCAAATATGACATTTACCTCTGCAGGCACTGTTTCAGGGAGATTGCCCACGAGATGGGTTTTGAGAAGTATTCGTAAGGTGATTAAAATGGTATTACTTGATCCTCTTGCAAATGCCCTTTCCACAATTAAGAATGCCGAAGTTATTGGGAAAAGTTCCTGTATTATCAGGCCTGCCTCAAAAAACATTGGCAACGTGCTGAAGGTTATGCAAGATCTCGGCTACATTGGAGAATTCGAGCTTATCGATGACGGAAAAGCTGGAGTCTACAGTGTTACCCTTGTGGGAAGAATCAATAAGTGCGGCGCAATCAAGCCGCGGTATTCCGTAGGAACTGACAGCTTTGAACGCTGGGAAAAGCAGTTCCTGCCGGCAAAGAACTTCGGCGCCCTTATAATAACTACTTCAAGCGGGGTTATGTCCCAGTACGAAGCCCGTGAGAAGAAGGTCGGTGGACAGCTTCTTGCTTATGTGTACTGAGCTGGAGGGAACAGGAAATGGTTAAGGAAATTGCAAGAACAATAGAAATTCCTGAAGGAATTTCCGTCTCTTTCTCTCAGGATGTATTTACAGCCAAGGGTCCCCTGGGGACTGTAGAAAGAAAGTTGTGGTACCCTGGAATCAAGATCGATGTCAGGGAAGGCGAAGTAGTGGTAGATTCACACTCTTCCAGGAAAGAACAGAAAGCCATGGTAGGCACTTTTACTTCCCACATCAAAAACCTGATGAAAGGCGTAAATGAAGGCTTTGAGTGCAAGATGACTATCCTGTACTCTCACTTCCCTATGCAGGTAAAAGTTGATGGTAAGACCCTCATAATCGGAAACTTCCTTGGAGAAAAGAAGCCAAGAATTGCAAAAATCCTTGGTGAGACAAAGGTTAAAGTTACTGGAAATGATGTGACGATTACCGGAATCAACAAGGAAGACGTCGGGCAGACTGCCGCAAACATTGAACAAAAGACCAAGATCAAGAGATTCGATCCGAGGATTTTCCAGGACGGAATCTATATCGTGCAGAAGGCCTGAGGTGGTTATGATGGCAGAAGAATTCAAATCAGAAAGTACTTCAGTTTCCCCCCTTGATATGGACTCTGAATCCAGGCGATTATTCAATGTGAGAAAAGTCCAGAAGGGAAAGAAGCCCCAGTTCAAGAGAGCGGCCTGTCATAAGTTCAAGAGGCTTGACAGCAACTGGAGGCGCCCGAGAGGTACTCAGGGTAAACAGCGCAGGAAGTATGTCTCAAAAGGTGCTCATGCCCAGATAGGATACGGAAGTCCTGCTGCAGTAAAAGGCCTGCACCCATCCGGTTACTCTGATGTACTTGTCTCCAGTGTTGCTGAGCTTGAGCTTGTTGATTCATCTTTTGAGGCAATCAGAATAGCCTCTACAGTAGGCGCAAGAAAGAAAGCTGTTATTATCGCAAAAGCTGGAGAACTCGGTATTAAAGTGCTGAACCCTGGAAGGAGTGAATAAAAATGTCAGATCTGGCCAATCAAAGAAGGTTAGCCTCCAAAATTCTCGAATGCGGACTTGACAGGGTATGGCTTAATCCGGAAGCCTCTGAAGAGATCGCATCGGCAATTACCAGGGAAGATGTTCGCGGACTCATTGAGAAAGGCACTATTAAAGCCAAGCCGGTAAAAGGAGTCAGCAGAGGAAGAGCCAGAGCTCTTGCTGCCAAGCGCAAATATGGGCACTGCAAAGGGCATGGTTCAAGAAAAGGTAAGAAAGGAGCCCGTACTCCAAAGAAGGAGCAGTGGATCAAAAAGATCCGGGCGCTTAGAAGAAGGCTCAAGGAACTGCGTGCAGATGGAACACTTGATAAGTCCACGTACTGCAGACTTTACAGAAAAGCAAAAGGCGGCGAATACAGAAGCGTTTCCCACCTGAATACCCACCTTGGGTCTGAAAAACTGTTAAAGAAATAACCTGGAGGAGCTAAATATGGCAACAGGACCAAGATATAAGGTTCCTTTTAGAAGACGAAGAGAAGGACGCACTAATTACCACCTGCGGCTCAAGTTACTGCTCTCAAGGCAGGACCGTGTGGTTGTCAGGAAGAGTGCAAGAAATGTTCAGATCCAGTTAATAGCTCCCACCCCAGAAGGGGATATTACTTATTCCTCAGCCGTTTCGAGTGAGCTTGCTAAGTACGGTTACACAGGATCTACCGGAAACACAACGGCTGCATACCTTACAGGGCTCTTGTTCGGGCTGAAAAGCTTGAAGAAGGGATATGAAGGAGGAATTCTGGATCTCGGACTTCAGGCTTCCTCTGCAGGCTCCAGGGTCTATGCTGCGCTTAAAGGCATGGTAGACTCGGGTTTCGAAGTTCCCTGCAGCCCTGAAGTTTTCCCTTCGGACGAGAGAATCCGGGGAGAGCACATTGCTGAATACAGAGAAGAGAGCTCAGACCTGCCAGAGCAGTTTGAAGCAACCAAAGAGAAAATCTTTGCTGAATTTAGTTAAGGTGATTAAATGGCATTCGATGAAGATTGGGTTCCGAAAACTAGGCTTGGAAAATTAGTCATGGAAGGACAGGTTGCTTCCATGGAAGAAGCAATCAAATCAGGCCTGCCTATCAGGGAGCCCCAGATAATTGATATGCTGCTTCCTGACCTGGAAGACGAGGTACTCGATATTAACATGGTTCAGAGGATGACTGACTCTGGACGTCGTGTGAAATTCAGAGCAACCGTAATCGTAGGGAACAGGAATGGCTATGTAGGGCTCGGACAGGCAAAGGACGTGCAGGTAGGGCCTGCTATCCGTAAGGCAATTGATGCTGCAAAGCTCGATATCACTTATATCCGCAGAGGTTGTGGATCCTGGGAATGTGCTTGCGGACTGCCTCACACCGTTCCTTATGAAGTTACAGGAAAGGCAGGCAGTGTAAGCGTAACTCTTATTCCGGCACCAAGAGGCCTTGGAATTGCTGCAGGAAATACTGCAACCAAAGTGTTGGAAAAAGCCGGAATTAAAGATGTATGGACCAAGACTTTCGGAACTACCCGGTCTACCCTCAACTTCGCAAAGGCAACCTTCGATGCTCTTAACCAGGTCAACGTTATGAGGCTGCCAGTGTACTGTAAGGAGGAAGCCTGATATGTATGTCATTGTAAGATTGAGAGGTCAGGTTAATGTCCGGTACACGATTGAAGATACCATGAAGATGCTTCGCCTGCACAAGGTCAACCACTGTGTAATTGTGCCCGAGAATCCTCATTTCAAAGGTATGGTTCAGAAGGTTAAGGACTACGTTGCCTTTGGGAAAATTGACGCTAAAACCCTTGGAGAGATCCTCGAAAACCGTGGAAGACTTGAAGGGGACACCCGTCTGACCGAGGAATATATCCGGGAAAACACAGCCTATGATTCAATACAGGCTTTTGCTGAAGCTGTTGTTAACGGAGAAACTACCCTTAAGGAAGTTCCTAAATTGAAGCCGGTTTTCAGGCTTCACCCCCCAAGAAAAGGGCATGCAGGGATTAAAAGGACCGTACAGCAGGGTGGCGAGCTCGGAGACCACGGCGCAGGTATCAATGTACTCCTGCACAAAATGAGATAAGGTGGTTGGAATGGATACAAAGAAATTCAGAGGATCCAGAACCTGCGGAGGCGGGACTCATAAAAACAGGCGTGGAGCCGGAAACCGCGGAGGTCGTGGAAAAGCCGGAGGCTGTAAACACCACTTTGTAAGGGCTATGTTCAGGGGATACAGCTACGGAAAGCATGGCTTCAAGCGCCCTGCTGAGATTTCCAAAGATATTTCCATAGTAAATGTGGGAGAACTTGACGAGCTTGCTCCTTATCTTGTTGAAGAAGGGCTTGCCGAAATCAAGGACGAAGCATACCACATTAACCTTGAGAATCTAGGAATCGAAAAAGTACTAGGAAGCGGACGTGTTACGAAGAACCTTGTGGTTACTTCGGAAGAATTTTCGGCATCTGCCCGTGAAAAAATTGAGGCCGCTGGCGGAAGTTGCATCGATGCCGAATAAGTAATGCCACCTGGCATTACTTATTTTAATTCTTTTGGTAACTTTTTCATATTAGATGTACTATATTTACCAATGTCTTATGGTAAAATGTGATCTAGCATCTTAAATATTGTAATAAACTATATTTTGAATGGTGTAATCGATGACTCTCAGGGATACGTTAGAATCGTTTTTTAACAAGTTACCTGCAGTAGCAAGTCCGGAAAAACACGTCCATTTTAAGGATAAGCTCTGGTGGACTCTGGGAGTCCTTTTGCTGTACTTTGCTCTGGCAAATGTACCGCTTTTTGGGATGTCCCAGGATTCGGTTGACCTTTTTGGATCTTACCGTGCCTTCTTTGCAGGCGCTTCTGGATCTCTAATTCTCCTAGGTATCGGGCCTATTGTTACAGCTTCGATTGTCCTACAGCTTCTTGTCGGAGCAGAAATTATAAAATTGGACCTTTCGGATCCCAAAGATCAGGCATTCTTTCAGGGAGCCCAGAAATTCCTTGTGTTTATTATGATCATACTGGAGGCTCTACCGCAGCTACTTGGTGGATATATCCAGCCGGATCCAGGGCTTGCTTCTGCTCTTGGTGTAGGCCTGGGAGTAATTACCTTCCTGCTCCTTATCCAGATCTTTATTGGAGGCGCACTGATTCTTTTCATGGATGAAGTAGTTTCCAAGTGGGGTATCGGATCAGGAGTCGGGCTTTTCATTGTTGCGGGAATTTCCCAGCAGATTGTTACAGGGATCTTTAACTGGCAGCCTGACACGACAGGAATTCCTATCGGGCTGATTCCGAAATGGATTTATATTGCGCAGAATGTCGGGGCAGATTACCTCTTTTCAGGAGAAGGCGTGATGTTCATGCTGGTCAGAGGAGGGATTCTGGCATTGCTGAGTACTGTCATTATCTTCCTGCTTGTGGTATATGTGGAAAGTACGAGGATTGAAATCCCTCTAGCTCACAGTGCAGTAAGAGGAGCCAGGGGCCGCTTCCCTGTCAAGCTCATATATTCCTCAGTGTTGCCAATGATTCTTGTCAGGGCTCTGCAGGCTAACATCCAGATGGTTGGGATTATTCTCTCCGGCCGGGGAATCACATTCCTTGGAGAGTTCCAGGGATCCACGCCGTTAAACGGAATCATGTACTATCTGTCTGCCATAAACAGTCCATATGACTGGGTTCCATCTCTCGTGCGGGAATCTTTTGCAAGCTACGGAGCGACTGCTCCTGCTACCTGGCAGATTGCGCTTCACGTCTTCACAGATGCGACCATGCTTATTGTAGGTGGAATAATCTTTTCCCTCTTCTGGATAGAAACCACAGGTATGGGAGCAAAACCCACAGCCCAGAAGATTTTCAACTCCGGCATGCAGATTCCAGGTTTCAGGCGGAATATTAGCAGTATTGAGAAAGTTACGCAGCGGTATATCCCAAAAGTTACCGTAATTGGTGGGGCTTTCATAGGAGCACTTACTTTGGTTGCGAGCCTGCTTGGTACCCTTGGAAGTGCTGGAGGTACAGGGCTGCTGCTTACTGTGAGTATTGTGTACCGGCTGTACGAGGATATTGCATCTGAACAGATGATGGAGATGCACCCGATGATACGTTCCTTCTTCGGGGAGCAGTAATGATCCGTTTCGGACTGCGAAAGGAATAGAACTTAGAGTAATGTAAACAAATAAAACACAGGGATCTTCGAATGAATATAATACTCTTCGGGCCCCCGGGTGCCGGAAAAGGTACCCAGGCCAAAAAAATGGTTGACTACTATGGAATACCGCAGATATCTACAGGAGATATCCTGCGGGCAAATGTCAGGGAAGGAACCGAACTAGGGCTTGCAGCCAAGGAATATATGGACAAAGGAGAGCTTGTTCCTGATGAGGTGCTTATAGGGATTATTAAGAACCGTCTGAATGAGCAGGACTGTGAAAAGGGTTTCATCCTTGATGGGTATCCAAGGACAGTACCTCAAGCTGATGCTCTTGCGGTCATCCTTGATGAGATCAATAAACCCATAGATGTTGTTCTCAACCTCGAAGTGCCTGATGAAGAACTGGTCGAAAGAATAAGCGGCCGTCTTATGTGCAACTGCGGCGCAAGCTACCATAGGACTTTTAACCCACCAAAAAAGGATGGGATCTGTGACATTTGTGGTGGCGAGGTTTTCCAGCGTGCAGATGACAAAGAAGAGGCAGTCCAGAATCGCCTCAATGTCTATAAAAAACAGACAGAACCCCTTATTGACTATTACTCAAAGCAGGGTATTCTGGTAACTCTTGACGGCACAAAAGATATAAATGAGGTTTTTGAAGATATAAAGGCAATTCTTGTGAAATTTGCCTAAATTCTTCATTTCCTTTTCTCTTTGTTCTACTTAATCCTTTACTTCTCTATTTTTTTCCTTAGCTATGAAATTAAATAAAGAGTCTCTGCTTCTTTAGCCTTTCTTTGATTCAAACAATTAATACTTAAATAATATGTAGCTATTTATGTCAACAAGAACTACACGACGGAGAAGCTGAAAGGATATGACTGAAAACTCAATCGACGAACTGGTTAACTGGGTTATCAGCGTTGACCGCCGTTTGATTCTTATGGGTTCCATGAAAAAGCACACCTCTGTCCGGGCCTCGGATATTGCCCATGAAGCAAGTCGATCTACACAAAACATCAGCCACGCTTTAAAGGAGCTTGAGAACAAAGGCTTAATCCAATGCCTGACTCCTGAGAAAGCCACATGGAAAAAATACGTCCTGACAGATTCAGGAAAAAAAGTTCTGGAAAAGCTGGATGGAATTTATTTTTAATTTGCTTAAATCAAACAATTACTTAAATCAAACAATTACTTAAATCAAACAATTACTTAAATCAGACAATTTGTTATTCTTAATTTCCAAAGCCTTGAGTTTCTTTGGTCCCGCTTTCCTGTAATATACTCAAATGTTCAGTTTCGTCCTCAAGATTCAGAGCTTTATACCCGTTTACTAGCTCGAGATTTCCTCTGACAACCGATTTTTTAAACTCTGCAAAGTCTGTCGTGATATCTTCAAGCAGGCTTGCGTTTTTCTGGTCTGTGATAACCGTTCCGTCAGGTACTACTTTATGTGGAAGTATTTCGACTCCACGAACGACGGCCCTATGGAGAACCAGAGTGTCTTCTCCGAGGTCGCAGTCAAATACTACAGCTCCGAATCCAACAAAGCAATTTTCTCCTATTTTACAGGGTCCATGCACTATGCACCCGTGAGCAAGAGAAGTGTTGTTGCCTATCTTTACTTCTGAATTGGAAAGGGAATGAATTACAACGTTGTCCTGGACGTTGCAATTTCTCTGAATTATTACTGAAGAGCCGGGTTCATCTGCCCTGATCACGGCATTTGGTCCGACAAATACATTTTCTTCAATAATTACATTTCCTATGATGAGCGCAGTATCGAATATCCAGGCTTTATTGCTTATTTTTGGGAGTTGCCCATTGGGGTTTGGAAGCTACATTTTTTAATTCCTCCTTGAGCTTGCAGTATAAGTTCGTTTTTTGGTTTTCCAAGCGGCTATGAATATTTATGATAACTTATGAGAACTTATTTAAAGATACTTCTTTCCACTAGGATCAACAGGGATGCAAATCTACAGTGTACTGTCCGTTTTGATAATTTTATTCGCTGAAGTGGATTAGTTATGGAAGAAATTGAACTGCGCTCAAGAGAGCTAACCTATAAAGTTATAAATGCTCCCTGACTGCGGGGTTTTACAAGATTTTAAACTTAGGATGATGTTAGAAAATTTTGTTTCCAGATATAGCATCTTTATAAAAATGTGACCACATGATGCGAGTAGAAAATTAACACTTTTACAATAAAGGCTTAAACTAAAGGTTCTACTGGAACGTGTACGACAGGTACTTACTTTTCCTGTATATGATTTTAGTGTTGTTTTTGGGAGGACTTAAGCTGAATTTCATAGAATAGTATAACTTATATATACATCGACACTTATTAACCAGAACAACCTGCGTAGCATTTAATTCAGCTCAGTAATCGAGCTGACTTATCAAGACATTACAATGCTTTAAGTTTGTCAAGCTTCTATCATCGGAAATCTTCTGCGTTTGAAGATTTCAGAATAATTATTGAATCTGAATGGTGAGGACAACTTGGTTTCAGAGACATTAAAACAGCAAATAGACCGGTTCCTGCTGGCTCTCGGTTTTTCCCTTATGATAGGGATAATGGTTCTTGGGCAGGGTTTCAGGGATGCTGTCGGGAAAGCCGTCGGGATTTTAATGAATCCCATACTTGCTCTGGTCGGGCAGGAGAATTTCCATCTAATCCTTTTGGTAATGGCAATTATTACTGCTATTTATGCATCCGTTATCCAGAAATACACAATTGACTGGGACCTTATGAAGAATACCCAGGAACGCATGAAGGTTTTCCAGAAGGAGTTTCGGGAGGCGCAACTTTCCCAGAATACTTATATGCTGAAAAAACTTGAAGAGCAGCGCCAAGAGATGATGGAAGACCAGATGAAGATGTCCAAGCAGCAGTTCAAGCCCATGGCTTACATCAGTATTATTTCCATCCCTCTCTTCATGTGGGCTTATTATTACATTAGTGGGCACGGGAATGCTACTATGGTCTTTCCTTTCTGGGGTGAACAGTTGCTTACTTCTAAGGCTATTTGGTTCTTCCAGCACTGGTTATACTGGTACTTCATCTCTTCTCTCGGAATTAGCCAGCTTATCAGAAAGGCATTGAATATCGGTGGGGTCTGATGAGGATAACAGTAAGCGGGCTTCCCGGGAGTGGAACGACAACAGTCTCAAAACTTCTTGCGGAATACTATGAACTTGAACTGACCTCATCGGGTGAAATCTTCAGGAGGATAGCCAAGGAGAAGGGAATGAGCCTGGCAGAATTCGGGGCTATGGCTGAAAAAGACCCTTCAATTGATCTGGCTATCGATAAAAATCAGAGGGCGGTTATTAACAGTCATGAAAAGTTGATCCTCGAAAGCAGGCTTGCAGGGCATATGGCTAAAGATGTCCCGAATGTGCTTAAAATCTGGATAAAGGCTCCGTTACCTGTCCGGGTAAAACGAATCCTGAGACGGGAAAAATCCATATCTTTTGAAGAAGAGCTTGAAAGAACAATCCAGAGGGAAAAATCTGAAGCTCTCCGCTACATGAATTATTACAATATCGATATTTCTGACCTCTCGATTTACGATATAGTTATTGATTCTGATAGATGGAACCAGTACCAGATTCTTGACATTCTGAGGGTTGCTATCGATTCTCTTGTAGGGCCGGAGTAATTTTGCATTTCTGCTAAAGGCTGGTTTTTTATACAAAGCGCAGAGTTTTATTTGACGGAACATGATATTACTGATACACTAAAGCAATCATGAGTCTTCGGCATACAATCTCTCTTAAATAATAATGCGGAGTTTCCTTCTTATATACATTAAGGAAATTTCCTTAACTCCACATATAAATCCAAGATTTATAATTCTCAAGTTTGTAAATCTCAGGTTTATTTTCACTCAGGTTTATCTCTATTATACATGTGTTATTAATTACTGCATATCTATCGGATTTACGTTTATAAATTCAATTCAGGAGTTTTTGAAAAACTATGTTACCTGCTGGCAAATTGCCATCCGAAGCTGAAAGAACTCTGGTCCGGAAATCCAGTGCTTGGACGAATCCTTCTTATGGTTCTTATCCAGAAAAGCGCCTTATCCTTGAGTATATTGAGAAAGGAGTTGTAAACATTGACAAACCTAAGGGACCGACAAGCCACGAGGTTGCAGCCTGGGTAAAGGCCATTCTTGATGTAAATACTGCAGGGCATGCAGGTTCGCTTGACCCCAAGGTTACAGGTCTTTTGCCCACTTTACTTGGAAAGGCTACAAAGGCTGTCCCTGCTCTCCGCCTCTCTGGAAAGGAATATGTCTGCCTATTAAAGCTTCATAAGGAAATGCCTCAAAAACTGGTAAGGAAGATCTGTGAGGAATTTACAGGCCCTATCTACCAGATGCCTCCTATCAAATCGGCTGTCAAACGCGTTATCAGGATAAGGACGATCTATTACCTTGAAGTGCTTGAAATTGAAGGCAGTTTTGTGCTCTTTCGCGTAGGATGCGAAGCCGGAACTTATATCAGGAAACTCTGCCACGATATCGGGCTTGCCCTTGGTTGCGGTGGACATATGCAGGAACTCCGGAGGACAAAAGCAGGCCCGTTTACCGAGGAGACGCTTGTCACCCTTCAGGATCTGAAAGATGCATATGTACTCTGGAAGGAAGAAGGGGATGAGTCCGAAATTCGGCGTGTAGTCATGCCAATGGAAACGGCCGTATCCCACCTTCCCAGAATTATCCTGCGGGACAGTGCAGTAGATGCGGTCTGTTCAGGGGCTACTCTGGCAGTTCCGGGTATTACAAGTTTGGATGCAAACCTTAAGAAAGGAGAGCTTACAGCGCTGTTTACCCTTAAAGGTGAACTTATTGCCCTTGCAAAGGCTGAAATGGGTGCAGAAGAGCTCCTTAAAGCCTCAACAGGGCTTGCAGCGACTCCGGTTCGGATTATGATGGAGGCAGGAACCTATCCAAGAGGTTGGACTAAAAAAGAGTATAGTGTTAAACCATAACCTACAAAACTCTTTTAGAAACATCCTCTTTTAGAATAAAGTTTATATATCACTATTCCGTTATGGTATAAGTCGTGACACAAGCCTTTTCAAAAAAGGCTTGAGCGAAAAATTCCTAGCAGTGGCATGGCCACAGCCTTTCTGAAAGAAAGCTTGACCAAAGTCCAGATCTAATCTATGCCATAATGTGCCGAGGTAGTCTAGTGGTAGGGCGCAAGCCTGGAAAGCTTGTGGGGCCTAGCCCCTCGGGAGTTCGAATCTCCCCCTCGGCGTAAACTTTTCCTAATAAGATAACCAGCAGTTATCAGTAATTTTTTGTATACGTTTACGTTTTTTATGAATATTGTCTGTAAATTATTTCCTTTTACTTGGCAGGAGACTCATATTCATTAATGGATTAGATGCAGATATCCTTATATACTGGTAATTGCATGTAAATGAATTCATCAGTATGTGCTGTAAAGAAGCTCCATTTGAGAGCTGCTCCTGACTTTTCGTGTATTCTTTAAGGGTATTCGATCAGGGGCTACAGGATGCTGTATGCATTCCCCTGGAGGGAGTATATGGTAGAAGAACAGAATAATGAAGAATTAAGGCATCTTGTTCGGATTATGAATACCGACCTGCAGGGGGCAAAACCCGTACAGTACGCCCTTACAGGTCTCCCGGGAATAGGGAGGCGCACTGCTATCCTTATTGCAAAGGACGCAGGGGTAGACCCTACTGCTACACTTGGATACCTGCCAGATGAAGAAGTGGCAAAACTCGACAGCGCAATCGGGAAATTTGAGGAAATTGTCCCATCTTGGATGCTGAACAGGCAGAAAGATCTGGCAACAGGACAGGACAAGCACCTTCTGGGAACGGATATTGTACTGACTTTCAGGGAAGATATTAACAACCTGAAGAAGGTCCGCGCCTACAGAGGACTCAGGCACGAAAGAGGCCTTAAGGTCAGAGGACAGAGGACGAAATCTACAGGCCGCCGCGGATCAACTGTCGGTGTCAGCAGGAAGAAGTGATTTTCCGGTAGGTGATTTTAAATGGCATATCCAGGTAAAAAAAATAAAAGTTTCGAGACTCCAAGGCATCCTTGGCAGGAAGCTAGGATGGCGTCCGAAGTCCAGTTAGTAAAGGCATACGGTCTCAGAAATAAGAGCGAGGTTTGGAAGGCAGCCAGTATGCTCAGGATGTACAGGTCCGAGGCCCGGAGATTACTTGCAAGCGCTGCAAACTCTCAGGAAAGAGGACTTGAAGGACATCAGAAGACGCAATCTGAAGAAATTCTTTCAAAGCTCATCCGCTATGGTATGATCAAGTCGGACGCTGATATTGACGACATTCTCTCTTTAAAAACTGAAAATATTCTCGAAAGGAGACTCCAGACTCAGGTTCTCCGTCTCGGGCTTGCCAGGACAGTCATCCAGGCTCGCCAGTTTATCACTCACGGGCATATCGCAATAAACGGTAGAAAAGCTACAATTCCGGGAATGCTCGTCTCCAAGGAAGATGAAATGCATATCGGGTACTATGCAACCTCTCCGCTTGTTAACGAATCTCACCCCGAAAGACCTGTCCAGGTGGCATCTGTGCTTGCAGACAGCACAACTACTTTAAGGGCTGTTGCAGAAGCAAAACAGGCTAAAGAGAAAGCTCCTGAAAGAGGCGGCGGAAGGAAGAAGAGAGGGAGGAGATAATCATGGCAGACATGAAATGGGCCGTAGCTCACATCAAATCTTCGTTTAACAACACAATTATCACTGTAACCGATATCACAGGGGCTGAAACCATTGCAAAGTCTTCCGGTGGTATGGTTGTAAAAGCTGCAAGAGACGAGAGTTCTCCTTATACTGCCATGCAGATGGCAGGCCAGCTTGCTGACCAGCTTAGGGATAAGGGCATCCACGGCATCCATATCAGGGTAAGAGCACCTGGCGGAAACAAGCAGAGAAGCCCGGGCCCTGGCGCTCAGGCTGCAATCAGGGCTTTTGCAAGAGCAGGAATCCGGATTGGCAGGATTGAAGATGTTACTCCGGTCCCGCACGATGGTACTCGTCCTAAAGGCGGAAGGCGTGTATAAGAGAATTCTTCAGAGAATTTCTTTCAAGGAATTCTTCTAAATTCTCTTTTTGAATATATTAAAAATATAAGGGAAATTAAGGAATATGACGATGGAAGTAGACATTCTGGAGTTATCGGATAGATCTGCAAAATTCGTGCTTTCCAAAGTTAGCACATCTTTTGCCAACGGCATTCGGCGCGCCATGATCGCAGATGTACCTACGCTTGCGATCGAGTATGTGAACCTTTATGACAACACCTCGGTACTCTATGATGAGCAGTTGGCTCTACGTCTGTCCTTAATCCCGCTTGTTACGGATGCAGAGACGTATGTGCCACAGGCAGAATGTGATGTCTGCAGAGGAGAGGGCTGTCCTGCCTGCGAGGTTTCTTTAACTCTCAGTGCAGAAGGTCCGGGCACAGTTTATTCACGGGATCTTATCTCCTCTGATCCGAAAATACAGCCGGCTGACCTGAATATACCGATTGTTGAGCTGAAAAAAGGGCAGAAACTTGTTCTTGAGGCTATCGCTCATATGGGCTACGGCAGGGACAGTGTTAAATGGCAGGCAGGAATCGCTTGCGGCTACAAAAATGTGCCTATTATAACCATTGAAAACTGCGATGCATGTGGGCACTGTGCAGCTGAATGTCCTAAAAGCATTATAAAGTTTGAAGAGTCTGGAGCTAAAGTTTCTGAGGAAGATATTCTAAAATGCTCGCTCTGCAGGCTCTGCGAACAGGTTTGTGATATCCACGCGATAAACATTAGCTTCGATGAGAATGCTTTTGTGTTCACAATGGAATCCGATGGTTCTTATACAGCCAAAGACCTTGCCCTTAATGCTTCAAACGTGATCAAAGGCAAAGCTGAAGAAATCTTGAGCATTCTGGACCAGTTCTGAGTCGTAGCTCGGATACAGGCCCAAACCCAATTTTTTGAGATTAAGAGCTGTAGAGTCCTGAATATTTCAATGAGTGGATATTTCTCTGGACTTATCAAGCCTGATCCATATTATTTCTGCTTGAATACTGTGGGATACGTTCTGTCGAATTGGTGCTCTTCCAAAACTTATTCCCGGTGACCCTCACGACTCGAAATGTTTATATATTATCCATGATATTGTGAGGGAGTGCAAGGTGTAAAGCGCGCCAGATAATTAAAATGAATTAGTAATAAATACAGGATTAAATCGAAATGCGAGGGTTGCCCAGCCAGGTCAAAGGCGCTAGGTTGAGGGCCTAGTTTCGTAGGAATTCGTGGGTTCGAATCCCATCCCTCGCACTAAATTTCTTAGCCTGTCAAATTCAAATACTTAACTTTAACAACTTTAAATTCTCATACATTTCTAAAAGTTATTTTTGTAAAGAATTTTAAATTCTTTATTTATAAGATATCGCTATGCGAGGGTTGCCCAGCCAGGTCAAAGGCGCTAGGTTGAGGGCCTAGTTTCGTAGGAATTCGTGGGTTCGAATCCCATCCCTCGCATTTTTTTAAAATTCTTTTCCCTATAATTTGGTAAATTTCGACCTCTTTTATCAGAATATACCTCTTTTATCAGGATATTTTGCTCAGAATAACTACTTCTTCCAATATCTTTTTTCAAAAAGTATCTTTTAGTATTGCATTGTAAATATATATTGTTGGGAAATACTCATTGGGTTAAAGGAAGTTAATGCAGGTTTAAGACAACCATTTTTGCTCGATATGTGACTTAAGTAAATGATTTCTGATATGTAAATTGTCAGGTCTTGGTATTATGGCTGAAACAAACAAAGATCATGAACTTGAGCATTCAGAGATAAACCTATTGTATGAAGGGGAATTTACCGGTTCAGGAACAAATGAAGAAAGAAGAAACGAGCTGGAAATTATTGACATCATTGGATCTTTAATGCAGGACGAGGAATTCTCATTAGAAAATGAAGGCATCTTTACGATTAACAAAGTACTGTCTTTTCTCAGCAAAGAGATAGATGAGAATCGGAATTTCACTGAAGCGTGGCTGATTAAAGGTACAATCTTTTATAAAATCGGCAAATATAATGAGGCAATAAAAGCTTTTAATGGCGCTCTGGAATCTATACCAAAAGAGGCTTTTAAAGGAAACCCACATTTATGGAAAAAAAGGCATGGTACAAACTATAAATATGCATTAAAATTCAAGGCTCTTTCTCTGTTCAAACTTGGAAGATACCAAGAGGCTCTGGATGAATTTAAAAGGATTCTGGCAATCTATCCAGAAGACGTCGAGATTCAGGGATATAAAAATATGTTACATACTCTTGAAGATGAAAGTTTGATTACGGAGTTGAATAAGCTTCCATATAACTGCCCAGAAATATCTGATAAGGAGCATAGGCACAGACAGGCTTATGAACCGAATAAGTACGCCAGAGCACTGGAAGAACTTGATAAAGGTCTTGAGATTAACCCGCAAGATGCGGAGATCTGGAGATACAGGGGCTCTGCGCTTTATATTCTTGGTAGGTATGAGGAAGCATTAGAGGCATTTGATAAGTCTCTGGAAGTCAATCCTAAAAATGAAAATGTTTGGAGCTTCAAAGGTTCTACTCTCTATATGCTTGATAGGCCTGAAAAAGCTTTAAAGGCATTTGATAAAGTGCTGCAAAAGAATCCAAACAAACTTGAAGCCTGGTTCAATAAAGGGGCTACTCTTTTTAAACTTGGAAGATATAGGCAATCATTATCTGCAGTAGATAATGCGTTAAGAATTAATGATAAAGACATAAATGCTTTAAGTCTCAAAGACTCTATCTTTCATAAGCTTGAATTAGCTTGACCACGGTGAAGAACAAATAATTTCTAAATATGATTCAAAAAATGTACCTTAAATATTTATTTTCTTTACCTTTTTTATTTTCTTTATTTTTGCTTTATATGTCTAGATATTCAATTCTATTTTCTAATGCTAAAATACTCATAAGAGCTACTTTATTTTCAAATGCTGAAACTCGTAAAATTGGGCCGCTGGTCTATTGGAAATAAAGGCCTTGTTCAGGTCCTGATTCTTTTCTCGAATTATATACAAACAAGCGGCCATTAATTTTTTTGAGGAAATATTGATTCCACAAAACTTCAGCATTTGAGCTGATCTAAGCCGGACTACAGATCTGGAACCGTAAATTTCCTGTTATTTTTTGTTGGTTATATTTTGATCTTTTTACTTTTAACGGCTGATTTACTCTACTTTTGATGGCTGATTTACTCTAAATAGGGTTATCTGTTATGGATTCTGGTTCTGCATTCTTTGATAACATCAGCAGGACTGGTATATTCCTTATCCGGACAGGCCTCAAGAGCCCTTATTATTACGTCGCGGACATGAAGATCTCTAGCCTCGTTGACAAGCTCCTGCTTTGTTACAGGATATTTTCTGTTATGGAAAATCTCTACAGCCTTTTGAAAACTTTCAAATTCATTGACGATCTCATCAGCGCTGTTGTATTCTCTATCTGGAATATTCTCAAGAGCCTTCATTGTGTCGCCACTAATATTCTGCTTTCTGGCTTCATCGATGATTCGATTCTTTGTTGCAGGATATTTCACGTTTCCTAAAATACTCTGAATTTCAGTAGTACTTGCTTGTATCACTTTTCTCCCCCATATTGTGATCTTATTTGCCAAAAAGTCCTTGCTGGCATCAGATGCTATTTTAGTTTTTGATTTATAAGTTCATTTTCTGGATTTGAGTCTAATTACTTTCCATGTTTAATTTCTACCCTCCGTTTATTCCCTCTTTATTACTACTCTAATATAATATAAAAAGAATTCAAATCAAATGTTTATTAAAAGAGGACGATTCAGATTATCAACTCGGACTATTCACCGTTTTGCATGGGTTTAAAACAATTAATTAATTAGAAAGTATTTATTTAAAAAGGCAAAGTTATAAATTAATCAATAACCTCTTTTATATAAAAACATACTATGTGACTTTATAATCTTCCTGCTGGCATACAAATGTTCATCATCTCTCTCAAATACGATTATTTAGAAAACTTTAAGCTTCGAAAATACATATTTTTAATTGCTGTTTGAGGGCCTGTCCCTGGAAAATCATGATTGAAGTATTATCCTGGACCGAATTCGGGAAGATATATCTGCATTTTTAATGAATATCAAAAATTGTTGTGATCATCAAATCTAAAGCCCAGTGTGACGAGGTGAATTGCCCCACTTATCGTACAAAGGAGTTAGAATCATGCGTGACACGAAACTGATCAGAGTACTTGCAGAATATCTCGCAAAATGCACAGAAATCCATGCAAGGAACGAATCAATACCACCAGAGACCCTGGAAAAATTTATGATTGATGTCGTAGGATGTCTAGAAGTCGGTGGCATTGGTGATGTCGGAAAAGAGCTAGTTCCACTCAAAAATGCACGGGCGACTATCAGGCTTGCAAGGCGTGAATTTGAGTGGCAGTGCGACAATATAGACAATCCCGATGACTGGGAAACCTGTCTGCGGAATGCGGTCTCCGGAAACGTATAATTTTTTAAGCTTCCAAACCCATGGGACTGCTAGTACTTCAGGCTTTACTTTTTTAAACCGAGGATTGAAAGATCCTTTTCATCTGTCAGGAAATTTTCACAAGTTAAACTTTTCACAGGCATATCTTGCAGGCACTCATGTGTTCAAAATCTTACTCTGGCATTAAAAACAGGAATAATAGGGATCAAGAACAACAATTGAGATTAGCCAAATTAGTTAATTATGATAAGTAAAATAAGCTAATAAAGAAAGCTTAAATTAGCTTATTATAAGTCGTGGAATTAGGTCGTGGGAGTCATTTCCTGTGAAATCATATGCAAGAGGACGGCTCTCAAATCCGGTCAAACAGAGTAAATGTGCGCATTTTTCAGATTTGGCCAAAGACCCCCACTAGTTTTTAGCCTTGACCCCTTCTTACTGGTTTTTCAATTTAAGTGTTATCTGTTTCTGGAAACTATT
>NZ_DAGK01000028.1:126973-178410 GCF_002495725.1 Methanosarcina sp. UBA411 | reverse complement strand
ATAGTTTTATTTTTCTTCTAGGTGAGTAATCTCTTCAGATTCGCGGTATTCCCTTCCAGGATCCGGGTATATATCGAGGCTTGTAACTAACTTTCTCATTCCTCTTTGGAGCTTCTTTTATTCCTTTCCAGGAGCCGGGCACATAACGAGGGCTATAGCTAGCCTTCTCCGCGGTTCCTTTCCAGAATCCGGGAATATAACGCTGTTTATATCTGATTTCATTTATTTTTGGATTCTTTTTTGATCCTTTCCAGGATCCTGGTATGTATTTTGGCCTGTGACTGACTTTATCTTTCTTTTGGATCTCTGCATTTTCTCTCCAGAACCCGGGAATATACCTCTGCTTGTATTTGATTTCACTTATTTTCAGATTCTTTTTTGTTCCCTTCCAGGAGCCAGGAATATATCGAGGCTTGTAGTCACCTTTTTTCATCTTCAGAGTCTCTTCGGTTCCTTTCCAAAGTCCTGGAATATAACGTGGCTTGTACTTAATTTTTTCAATTTTTGGATTCTCTTTTGCTGCTTTCCAGGATCCTGGTATGTATCTGGGCTTATAGCTGATTTTCTCTACTTTTGATGTTTCTCCCTTCCAGAGTCCTGGAATATAATGCTGCCTTTGTCTGGTTTGCTCAATCTTTGAATTTCTTTTTGTTCCTTCCCAGGAGCCAGGGATATAACGGGGCCTGGAGCCAAATTTCTCATCTATCCCATGAGTTTTTTTGACTTCTATTTTTGCTGTCTTGGCTGCTTTGCCAATTTCTTCTTTTAGTTCATGTTTCTTATGCACGTCACTAACCTCTCTAATTAATTTTCCAGTTTAACTGCGAAATTTACGCATAAAGCATTAAATCCGCTAGATAATACACTTTTAACATATAAATAAATGTTCAAAAGTTAGCTCCATGCGATTTTAACCACTTTGTATCAGCAGGCAGTTAATTTTATCTAAATCTGTTTTAACCGAACCTATCTCTGAGAAAATTCTCTTGAATATTTGAGTTATATACGTCTACAGTTCAAAAAAGAATATTATTAATTTTTAAAATAGTATCTGTTTATATTGTTTATGTGAATAATAATAAAAATTAGTAAAAAATATAGAGAAGTTTGCTCTATGACTTTATTCTATGACTTTAATTTCTACATCTATGGTTTATTCTTAATATTTCCGGCAGTAAGAGATATCCTAAGAACCCGCGTTTTCATCTAAGCTCGTTTGCTCTCTTCTCTGCTTCTTCTTTTGTCTGGAAGATTTCGTCGGTGCAGTTACATTTTCTCATGTCATGGTCACAGTGATAAATAACATACAGTATGTCTGACAGGTTGTCAGTAGGCACATAACTTAACTCGTTTATTCCTCGGCCTATGCGGGTATAATTTTGCCCGTCAATCTCTATTTCTCCTGCATCTTTCATAGGATCATATTCAAAATACATCTCGCTGTCCAGCGCTGCCTGCCACTCCTCTACAAAATAGGCAGGCTGGCCCTCGATATAATCTTTTTCGCAATCCCCAATACCGGAACTTTTTACATACTCAAACATACTTTCATATACATCTACCTGTTTTATTTTTCCGTAATATAAGATGTTTATGTTCTTCATTTCATTTCACCCTCCTATCAAATTTGTTTAATCTATGGTAATTTTATTATTTATTCCTCTACATTTTTTGTAATTCACTTCTTTGGCTTTTCGTATTTTTTTATTTCTTCATTGTATTCCCTGACAAATTTCACATATTCTGCAGCGTTTTCTGCTATGGCTTCAATTTCGGATTTCTCAATTTCTCTCTTAACCTTTCCAGGAACTCCTATTATCAGGCTGTTCTCAGGAAATTTCTTCCCTTCAGGAATCAGTGCATTTGCACCTACTATAGAGTTTTTTTCAATTTCAGCCCCGTTCAGTACTGTAGAGTTCATCCCTATTAGCACATTACTTTCGATTTTGCATCCGTGGAGTACAGCTCCATGTCCCACACTTACATCATTTCCGATCTGAACTCCATTCTCAGGATCAGCATGAATTACGACATTGTCCTGAATACTTGTCTTGCTCCCGATTTTTATTTTATTTCGGTCTCCGCGAAGCACGGCATTAAACCATACACTTGAAAAATCTCCAATTTCAACATCCCCTATCACGTCTGCAGAATCCGCAATAAAAGCTGTCTCTGAGATTTTCGGGCTTTTGCCTTTAAAATCCATTATCATTAATCTATCTCCGTCTTATCTAACACTGTATCTCATGTTTTAGCTGCTCATTAACGCCTGATAAGGTCTAAAAGAGCTAGAAGTTGTCTTAATAATCAGATTTAGTGCTATTAAATACATCTGCCTCCTGGAAAAAGTAAACCATATGATCTGAGTCATGGAGGTGAGTTATTGAAAACCATAAGCATGAGAATCTCTCTTCATTTTCTACAAATATGGAGTGAATACCCATATCTTTTTTCAGAATTGATCAACAACTCAAGGACAAAACTTAGGATCTGATATTAAAGGAATCCGAAAAGAAATTAAAAGAATCAGAAACAGATAACAGAAATGAAACGAAAAACAAAACTTTTCAAAAAGGTTCTATTCTAGCATCACTCCAGACTTTGAGCACACTAGGAAACGATTTAAGTTCTTCTTCTTTTTCATCTTCAACAGTGCCCCGGATCAAAAATACCTTTTCGTTTTCAGCTTCCATCCCCTTACTCATCTCCTTAGGCGGGCTAATAGGAACTGGTTCATATTTCTGATCTATCTTGAATCCAGGAATCTTTGCCACATCTGAATCCAGTGCTGCCTGTATGGAAAAATTAGCCGGTGCTCTCAGCTCAACAATAACTCTTTTAGCCATAATTTATTTCCTTTTAGCTTAATTGATCTCTAACCTGCTAACAGAGAATGAATTTTACAGAGACTTTTTAATATCTTCTGGAATCACCAATAAATTTACCAATAATTTCTCTAGCAATTGACTGTAACCAATCAAAAACCCAGAAAATAATAAAAAGTATCAAATTTTATTGTCTTGCATAATTTTGAGTAAAAATATGAAGGCCAGAAAATAATAAAAAATCTCAAATTTTAGGTCGTGTACACGAGTTATTAATAAATTCCAAAAAAGTGAATACGTCTCATGTATTTGAGGAAAATGTAGAGATGTTCTTGTGCTTACGGTTTTCAATAACTCACACAATCTCTTCACGTTTGCAAGTGAAATCCTAATAACAGATTAATATTCAGAATAAAATATTCTTTAATATTTATATAATTTCGACTAATACATTAGTACTCAGTGAGCTGATTCTAGAATTTATTTCGTTCTTGGTCATTAGGATTTTCCAAGATTATTTTCATGATCAGAATCGCTTAAGCCCATATAGAGGTGTCTATATACATGACTGATTATGCACGATATACAAATATTTCTGAGATAGAATGTTTTATAGAGCCAGTATTTTCAAGTGGCAATAAAAACTCAACTTCTTCTGGGAGTCACAATGCATGCTTAGAATGTAGTTGTGGAGGTACTACCTTTTCGCAACACGAAGGCCATAATGCTGCAGTAACTAATGGATGATAAGAGTGTGCTGGGTTAGGCCAAAATGCTTTAGGAGGCACAACGAGGAGGCACAACGCAGCCATAAAATATTTTGGACTTGGGTATAATGTATCCCCAATCTAATCCTTTTTTATATTCATGTATATTATCTGGAACATAGAGGTTATTATGAACCTAAATAGGATTTCATTATTTAAAAAGTTCCATACTGATACCAATTATTATATATATGATACTTGTACGAATAAAATATTGAGGGTTAGCAAGATTATTTATGATATTATTGATAAATTTTTATTAGAAGGTTCTCAATCAGTCTTGTCCTATTTTGAAGAAGCTTATCCACTTGAAGCACTGAAAGAAGCCGTTTTTCAGCTAGAACAAATCATTGAAATGGAACAATATTTTTCTACGCTCAGGTCGCTTCGATTACAATTTCCCCTTACTACACAAGAAATTGAGAAAAGCCTCGATTATGGGATTCAGCAGCTTATTCTGGGCATAACAGAAGCATGCAACCTTCGCTGCGCCTATTGTGCATATTCTGGAAAATATTATTTCCAGCGTACACATACTAAAAGGTTTATGCCATTACACATAGCTAAGAGCGCAATTGAGTATTACGATCAACATTCCAATGATGTAGAAACACGGTGTATCACTTTTTATGGAGGAGAACCCTTATTGGCAATCGAGACAATCCAACAGGTCATTGATCATGTAAAGAAAAACTTTTCACAAAATTATATGTTCAATCTTTCTACTAATGGCACGTTGTTGAATGGGGAGACAACTCGATTGTTAATAGAAAACGATGTAGCTTTATTGGTAAGTCTTGATGGCCCTGCAGAAGTTCATAATAGTGTGAGAGCGTATCCAGATGGAGATGGATCATTTGATATGATTATACAAAACTTGCGGGCCTTAAAAGAAGAAGACCCAAATTACTATAAAAGAAAAGTCGTATTCAGACCTACGATCTCTCGCTTTGACAAGATTGAATCCATGTATAAATTTTTCTCAGAAAACTCAGAAAATCATGATTTATTCGAAGGACAATATGTAAGTACTGGTTTTGTCGACCCTTTTGACAACAGCATGAAAGAAGGCGTAATATCTACAGATAATGGTATTGGATACCACAACCTGCTCGAAAAATACAAGCAAATTAAAGTTCACGGGCTAGAGGTTCCTCTATTTTTTAATGAGATGTTCGAAGTTAAACTAAAGAAGATTCATAAACGTGACGCTAGTTTGATACCGGATTCGCTTTACCCGAATGGGATATGCTGTCCGGGAGTCAGGAGACTCTTCTGCACGGTCGATGGTCATTATACTATTTGCGAGAGAGTGAATTCCGGCCTAATTATTGGTGACGTTCGTCACGGCATCGATCCCACCAAAGTTATTTCACTTGTGGAGCATTATATCAAAATTAGTGATGCGGACTGCTCTCGATGCTGGGGCGTGCGATTCTGTACCAACTGCTTTACAGCCATCTATGGTAATCAGTTTGATATAGAAAGAAAAAGACAAGTCTGCAACCTTTTTCTGAAAGAACTTGAAAACATGATGAAGCTCTACTGTTCTATACGAGAATTGAACTATACAGCATTTGATAATTTGTAATGAGCCTATCCCAAAACTAAGATTATGTTGAAATTATAAATTTACTATAAGCATTATTCGACTCTGTAGGAAACCTATCTAAATCAGCTTCAAGAGCCTGAAATTAAAAAGACATTCTTCTTATCGGAAACTTTCAATCTGATTCTGCAATTTTAAAGCGGTAGCTTTCGAATAATTCTGGCAAAAATTTGAGGTTTGCACAAAAATAAATATATATGAGTGGATCAATTTATCCCAAATAAGGAAGGGGTTTAATGAATTTGGATGAAATTCAATTGTTCTTTTAAAATTGGAGAGCAACCAGAAAAAATTAAAAAGACTCATTTTACACAGTTCAGAACTGAAGTTGAAAATTTAAAGTTTGCAAGGAAAATAAAGCAAACTTTAAAATTTCGGCTTATAATACCTCACGATCTGGATTGTTACATTGGACGGGCAATGGATACTGAGCTGCTAACTATTTTGTTAAAGGCAGCTTCTACCTGGATTATTCCATAGCCTTATGTGGATTCCAGCCACTGCCACAAAAGTCCTTGGCAGTTTTCTGAAGGGCGTCTATATTCATTCATGTTTTAATAAGGTCATTTTTACAATTATTAATGATATACGATGGGTAAAATAAGATATAAAAATCAGAGAAAGCGTACTTAGAACCTTAAGTACATATAATAGGGTTTTCTTAAATTAACTATGAAACTGGGGTTTATTCCTTTTTTATTCGCTTAATTTAGGTTATTGATAGTTTCTCTCAAAAAAGCACATTCAATTTTTTACCTAAATTTTAATTAAGGTCATTAAAAATCGTAAATTTTATTGAGAAGGATTATTTATTCTTACTTGATGATGATTACGAAACCTCCGCTTATACTGCTAAACGAAGATTTCAAATGGAAACTATTGTCCGAAATATTTAATGTTTTTGATTTGAGATTTTGTAAGCAAACTCTTACACGGAGTGCATAGGGATAATTGTAAATTACGACATTAAAGAAAGGAATTACAAGCCTCTTCTGAATGAAGAAGTTAAGAGAGGGCTAAGTACATATAAAGAAATCTAAAGGATTTGACTAAAAAATGTTCACTCGAAAGAAAAAAGACAATAGATATGAAATTTTTGAATAACAAACACAAATAAATGAAAGTACTTGAAAGCACTTTCATGCCAATTGAAAATTAGTTAAAAATTAGTCCGCTTGAGAGAAGCGACGTGGAGCAAAAAGGACAGCTTACTCCCGAGATGCTACTATTAAGGTGCAATTCGGGAAGCTGAACTCTACTGGTGCTTTGTGATCTCTTAACATACTCTAGGAATTGGGTCTCCGGCAGGCACATCCACATAACGCATGCCACCAAAGCGATTTCTCAGAATTACTTCTCTTTTATCTGAAGTAACTTCTCCTATTACAGCTGCGTCCCTGCCGTATGGATGCTGCTTCAGGATTGAAAGTACTTCTTCTTCAAAACCAGGTTTGACTCCAATAACTGCTTTTCCTTCATTTGCAACTTCAAGGGGATCAAGGCCTAGCATTTCACAGGCTGCGGAAACGGCTGGTTTGAAAGGAATCCAGTCTTCTTCAATAATAATACCTGCTCCTGATTTTGTTGCCATTTCGTTCAAAGCATTTGCAAGCCCGCCGCGTGTAGGGTCTTTCATTGCCGTGATTACAGGTTCACCTTCTGGGGTTCTTAATTTCAGGAGGGGTTCTATGAGTTTCCAGAGTGGAGCTGAATCCGAGGCAAGGTCGGTATCAAAGTCAAAACCTTCCCTGTGAGCCATAAGCGAGATTCCGTGATCGCCAATGGTGCCTGTGACCAGGATTTTGTCTCCTGGCTGAAGTCCTGAATCCCTTATAGGGCTATCCGTAATCCCTAAGCCTGCAGTGTTCAGGATAATCGAATCAAGCGCAGTTTTCTCCACGGTTTTCGTGTCACCTGTTATTATGGGCACGCCAACCTCTGCAGCTGTTTCGTCCATTGTTTTGATTATTTCCTCAAATTCCTTTAGTGGAAAACCTTCAGGGACTATGACAGCACAGGTAAGAGCAAGGGGCTTTGCTCCCATAACCGTAAGGTCATTGACAGTGCCTGCAACTGCAAGCCTTCCTATATTGGTATTTGGGAAAAAGGCAGGTGTTATCACATGACTGTCAGTAGTCATTACGAGTTCGCATCCCGTATTGAAGCCTTCAAGCTTGACCGTGGACCCGTCGTCAAGACATTCAAGCCCTATCGAGCCTGCACTTTTATTTCGAAAGTTTTTAAGAATTATTTCTCCTATAAGTGCCTGCATTACCTCTCCGCCTGCACCGTGCTCAAGAGAAATGGTATTGGATTTCATATAAGTCTCCTTTTTTCCGCCTTTTAAACCCGCTGGATCTTCTCAATCTAATTTAAACCTTTTTAGCCCTAGTTTCGAGTTAATTTTTCTTTAACCTGGTTTTACCTTTATTTCCTTTAACCTTACCTTATTTCTTCTGAACTTCTTTAACTCCAAGCTCGATAAAGCTAATCCAGGTTTCCAGGCTTTCCCAGTCATGCTTTGAAGTCAGAATAACCGGCACATTCGGATTTAAAGAAAGAATATCGTCTCGCATTTTTTCGGCATCGACATCAACTGCATGTGCAATGTCAACTTTATTTATGACTGCAAGTTCCGCAGTCTTGAATATCATGGGATGCTTGAGGATAATGTCGTCTCCTTCAGTTACGCTCACGATTACAACCCTCAGGTGTTCTCCAAGCTTGAAGTCCACAGGGCAGATCAGGTTACCTACGTTTTCAATTAGCAGGAGGTCCGTGTTATCAAGATCGATTTCATCCAGGGCTTTTTCCACCAGTTTTGCATCAAGGTGGCACTCTTTTCCAGTGTTTACAGGAATAGTAGGGACATCGAGTTTTCTGAAACGAGAAGAATCCATCTCTGCGATTACATCACCTGCGATCACAGCTATCTTATACTTATCCTTAAGTTGTCTGATAGCCTCCTCAATCAGAGTAGTCTTTCCTGATCCGATTGCACCCATAACATTTACCGAGAAAACCTGATGCTTGTCAAGTTTCTTTCTGTTTTTTTCAGCAACTTTATCATTTGCTTTGTAGACATCGTGTCCCATATTGATTACGTGCATTAACATAAGCATCACTTGGGAAGTTATTTCTTATTTTTACCGGTTTGAGGTCAATCCTGGTTTTCAGTCTCGATCTCGATACTTTTAATTATCAGTTCTCTGCCGCCTTTAATGCGGGCATGCTTTCCACAGATCGGGCAGTCCATAACTGCTGCATAAGCAAGAAGTTCGCTTGTGAATCCACAATTCTCTTGTATCTGTTTTTCGTCTATTGGTCCCGTGTATCCACATTCGCATTCAAGGGAAGGTGGTATCATTTCGACAATAAAATCCGCATCTTTGGCAATACTGTCCTCTGCAATGGCTTTAAAACAGAAGCTAAGTTGTTCCGGATTTGTATGAGATAATCTTCCAATCTGAAGGGTTACATGCTTAACTTCCGTGGCTCCGTGCTCTGTGGCGGTAGCCATTACCTGCTCGAGAATTTCACATGCAATGGAAAGTTCATGCAAGCCTGTTGCCTCCTTATCTTGAGTACCTGAACCAGTTGTAACACATGCCTTCCTGGCTTACCATACAGGGGCCTGCAGGACTTTTTGGGGTACAGTCCTTCCCGAAGTTTGGGCATTGGGAAGGTTTTGCTTTTCCTGTAAGGATAGCTGCGCAGATGCAGCGCTTTTTGTCTTTTCTTCCTGTTTTCTTTCGGACATCTTCAAGAGCAGAGGTATATAGGTCTTCGTGCTTTTTTGCTGCGTCTTTTTCCTCAAACTCTTTTCTGAGCGCAAGTCCTGAATTTTCTATTCTTCCTATACCTCTCCACTCAGAATCCGAGGTTTCGAACACTTTATCCATTATTTTAAGGGCAATCTGGTTTCCCTCAGGTTTAACAGCTCTTGGGTAACCGTTATCAACCCTTGAGATTCCTTCCTCTGCCTGCATTTGTAAAAGGTTTATTCCAAGGAGAATATCTGCTGGTTCAAATCCGCTTACGACAACAGGAAAGCCTTTTTCTGCAAGAGATTCAAAAGGTTTTGTGCCTATTATGGTTGCCACGTGCCCGGGAGCTATAAAGGCATCAACATCTGCATCCCTGGCAAGGAGTTCTACTGCAGGGGGAGTTTGCTTCTGCGAGGCAAGGAGACTGAAGTTTTCAGGGGTCTTTCTTAAAAGAGCGGCCGCATTTGCGGGAACCGTGGTCTCAAAGCCTATTCCAAAAAAGACTACCTCAAGCTCTGGCTTTTCCTCCGCAAGGGCAATTGCATCGTCAATACTATATACCATTTTTACATCTGCCCCTTCAGACTTTGCATCCAGCAAACTTTCTCCCGAACCTGGAACTCGCATCATGTCTCCAAAAGTAACAACTGTAGCTCCACTTTTTGCAAGGGCTATTGCAACATTAATGTCTTCCTCAGGAGTAACACAAACAGGGCATCCGGGACCACTTATTACCTCAATATTCTTTGGAAGGACACTCCTTAACCCATATTTTGCTATAGTCCGCTCGTGTGTTCCACATACGTGCATTATTCGAAGCGGTTTCTTCGAGTCTCTGATTCTTTCCAGGAGCTTTCTTTCAAGTTCAGGAACTGCTGGTTTTGAAGGGAAATTCCCGTTTTCCATTTCTATCAGCATCCGTTATTCAGGGAGATTCACTTTCAAAAGTATCTATGTCTTCAAGTCCCGCTATTTGTTTGAGAAGGCGCATTGTTTCTTCACTTTCTTCTTCCGATATTTCAGCTATTGCATATCCAACATGGACAAGAAAGTGTTTTCCGATAATGGATTCATTGGCGCCTCCAACAAGGGCCATATTTACGTCCCTGCAGATTCCACCCATGTCAATTGTTGCAGTATTCTCATCTACAATGGATTTTATTTTTCCAGGAATAGCTATACACATGTTTCCTCTAACTCTTTTCTTTTAAAATCTTATTAATTTATATAAATATATAAACTATCTTTTCATGAAATAAATTCTTATAAAATGATTTTTACAAGAATTATTTTACAAAAGATATATATTTGTAAGGTATATATATTTTACAGGTCTTAACTGAGCAAAAAACCCTCCAGTTTTACTTTCTTAACTGGTTAAGTAGCTTTTATCCCCTTACCTATTTTTATTTCTCTACTGCTGCTTTTAATTTATTTGTTTTTCTTTTCTCCACTTGCCGCAGATAGAAATATGGAGATATATGGAGATATCGTGAACAAGAACCCAAATCTACGTTTCGAATTTATATATGTTAAAAATTGTTTCTGAAACTCTATGGTTCTATTTTATATGCTTTTTGTTTTTTCATTTCTCTTGCATAATTTAAAAGTGTTTTTGCCCTAGTCTTGAAATTGCTTTTGAGATATTCTATCTATAACTCTAAAATTGCTCTATTTGAATCTGAATTCACTGAATTTTAAAACGTATGAATAATCTGGAAATAAGTAATATTTCTTCCGAAACTTAGTGCAAAAAATAAGCTTCCTTAGCACTTCTTTTCGAGTTTTTTCTTTTTTTAAGCGTCCTCTTAAGTCCAGAGCACTGAAGATAAGAATTTATAGAGAAAACCTGGGATTAAAAACTAAAAAGCTTTTAATCAGGGGGTTGAATTTTTCCTAGCTCATTGACCCTAGCTGAGGCTCTAGAGATATTAAACAGGATCAATAGAAATACTATGGCTTCCTAAAAAATGTCAGTCATATTTGAGAAAGCTCTATTTACTGAAATATACCTTAGAAATAAGTGATTTTTTTTCTAAGTGATTTTTTCTTTGCGTTTTAAGACTTGTCGTCATTCTACCTTATTTTTATGCGTTTTTGTCATAATACAAGAAAATTTTTATGTATGAATTACTATTCTATTGGTAACTTTCAACTTTTGAACTTATATTAATTTTTTGATTCTATTTTCTCTTTCAAGAGGCTTCAAATTGGCTTATGTATATTCTGTTGCCCAGTTTTGTACATCAAATTACGGTCATTTATTCGGAGAGCTCATTATATTTATCATTGACCCACGTACCTTGAATGCAGCTAATTAATATATTTATCGCATCGTGTAAAAAACCTTATATACTATTCCCTCATTGAAAAACATTAGTGCTAAATTTATGTATGCATTTATATAATTTCCATGGACAATTATTCAAAATTTTCTTTCGGATGTATAATCTGGGTAAAATCAAGATGTGGTAGAGATGAGTACTGGAATAAAAAATCTTGTCCGTACACTGGACAGTGTGGACTTCTTAAAAATGGATCGACGCACTTTCATGAAAGCGTTAGGTGCAATGGGTGCAGCTACATTCCTGGGCACCTATAAGTCTGAGATTGTAAGTGCGCTTGATTTCGCAGAAACCAAGCTTGTCTGGCTGCATGGCTCTGAATGCACTGGCTGCTCCGAATCGGTCTTAAATGCAGGCAATCCTGACCTTGTACAGGCACTACAAAAGCTCAATGTCAATCTTGTTTTCCATGAGACTATTTGTGCACAGCAGGGAATCTGGAACGATGGTAAGCTTGTAAACAATGCCGAGCTTAACTCCGAAGTTCTCCTTGAAGATACTTATAAACAAGGTGGTTATATCCTGGTCGTTGAAGGCTCAATTCCGAATGGCCCGGACGGTTCAGGACGCTACCTGGTTATTGGAAACAAGACTTTCAAGGAATCCCTTGCAGAAGCTGCAAAGAACGCAGTTGCTATCGTTGCAGTCGGTGCCTGTGCTGCATACGGAGGAATTACCTCTGCAGACAGCGAGGTTGCCAAGGATACGGATTACAGGGGAGTAGCTTTCGCAAAGGAAGATCCTACGAAAGGCATGCTTAAAGAACTAGGCATCGATAAGCCGGTAATTAATATTCCTGGTTGCCCTGCTCACCCTGACTGGGTTCTTCTGACCCTGGGCGCGGTAATTCTTGGAAAGATCAAGATCCCTAACGATCTCGATACCCTTCTGGACAACTACGGCAGGCCAAAGGTCTTCTATCCCCCAGACCACACAGTGCATGACAACTGTCCCCGCCGTGGATACTATGACCGTGGAGAGCTCGATGAAGAAGTTGGCGGGCCTGGGTGTCTGTGGAAACTTGGATGCAAAGCTCCTTACGCCCATGCAGACTGTGGAATCCGCAGGTGGAACGGCTCAGTCAGCATGTGTACCCAAGCAGGTGGCCCCTGTATAGCCTGTGTGGAGCCTAACTTCCCTGATGGTTCGAGACCTCTGTATGTCGAAGCTGAAGATAAGGGAGTGCTTCTTGGAGCAAACATTGATACCGTGTCTAAGGTTGCAGTCGGTGCAGCTGCAGTTGCTGCAGGTGTACATGCTGTTAGGAGAATGGGAAAAGGAGAGTGAGTGAAAAATGGTAAACGTTACAGTTGATCCCTTAACAAGAATTGAAGGCCATCAGCGCATATCTACTGAAGTAGATGCTAATGGTTTTATTACCGATGCCCAGTCATCTTCCCTTATATTCAGGGGTTTTGAGCGCATTCTGCAAAAACAGGATCCAAGAGACGCAGCTTTTCTTACCCAGAGAATTTGCGGTGTCTGTCCCATTTCTCATGGAATGACAGCCACAAATGCTCTTGACGATCTTTATGGTGTGGCTGATCAAGTTCCAAAAGATGCTCTTGTAATGAGGAATATTTTCCAGGGCTTGAACATGATTGCAAGCCACGCAACTCATATATATGTCCTCTTTGGCCCTGACCTTGCAAACCCAGCTTACAAAAAGGTCCTTACAACACTTGGAGACACCGGAAGCGCAGTCTGGAATGAGATGGTTGGAAGGTTTGCCCCAATTAGCTACAAAATGGATGGCGCGCCTGTACCTGTGGGAAGTTCCTATCTTGCAGCAATTCCTGAAAAGAAACGCCTTCAGGAGGCTATCGCACTCATTGCCGGTAGAATGCCTGGTCCCTCATCCCTTTATCCAGGTGGATATACCTACCCGGCTACTGTCGCAGATATAACCAAACTTTCCACTTACTATCTGCAGGTCATGGACTTCGTATCCAAGCATACTTTGAGAGTTGATTTCAATACCTGGATCGAAAATACTTATAAGGCAAGCTCTCCTCAAAAAGCAGTAAGCTTTGTTACTGAACACCTCCAGGGACTTGTTGACAAGGCAACCACTTCCAACGACTTCTCCAAAGAAGCAGGTTGGGGAGATGTAGAATTCTATGCAGCTTTTGGTTCCGAACTTGTAGGAGAAACTCTGCTTGGCCTTCCAGCAAGCCTTAAACATGATACAATCGGTGGGTACAAGGATCCCTCAAAGATCTGCTTCGTTTCATATGGTGGATACTACAAGCCCAAAGATGGATACGACCCGAAGAGCCCAGCAGGAGACCGTATTTTCACCTCAGGTGTGGTATCAGGAAAGCTCGAATATCAGAAATTCGATCCGGAAAAGATTACGGAGAGCACTGCTCACTCCTTCTACAACAACAGTACCAAAGATCTCGCACCAGCAAAAGGTGAAACCATTCCGTATACGGATCCAAATAAAATCGCCTTCACAGGAGGTTCGGATAGCCAGTACAGCTGGGACAAGGCTCCGAGATACGACGGAATTCCAGGTGAAGTCGGGCCTCTTGCACGCATGCTAAATATAAAAGAACCGCTCGTAACCGGTCTGGCTCAGGTCTTTGCTGAGAAAGGTTACTCTCCAGCCAACGTTTACACCAGAATGTTGGCTCGTATGCAGGAAGTGACAATACTCGCATATGAACTTCTCAACTGGGTAACAGTTGACTATACACCAGGAGGCAAGATTTCCGTGCCTATAGACCTTAATGCAGCTAAAAATAATCAGGGAATGGGTCTATGGGAAGCACCTCGTGGAGCTCTTGGTCACTGGGTCTCTGCTGGCAGCGATGGAAAGGTTACCAACTATCAGTGTGTAGTTCCAGGTACCTGGTTAATGTCTCCAAGAGACAGCAATGGCATCCCTGGTCCGCTCGAACAGTCTCTCATTGGTTCAAAAATCAATACAGTAGGAGATGTCGACTATACCAATCCATTTGGTATCTTCCATATGGGTAGGTCCTATGATCCTTGCATTTCATGTGCAGTACACACCATTGACCTGACTGGGAAAAACGCTCCAAATACTCTAAGAATAGTATAAGGAGATGACCCTCAATGAAATCCAAGAACAACCCGTCACTGGTTGTTGAGCGGTATACCATTACTGACAGGATAGCTCATACTGTCCACGCTGTCGCAATGTTAGTGCTCATCATCACCGGGTTAAAGATCTATACGGGATGGGACTTTATGAGTTTCCATTCCGCCCGCGGTCTTCACATGATAGCGGTTCCGTTCCTACTTGCAGTGAACTGGATCCTTATCCCTTACAATATCTTCTCCGAAGGTCATGGGATTTTTGGAAAAATTTCACACTTTACGGATCATTATATTTTTGGTCCTAAAGATGCAACTCGTCTGGGCGGTATTATTAAAAACTTCTTCAGGAAAGGTCGATACCCTGCATATTCCATCTATGATGAAGAAAAAGGCCACTATGAGACCAAACTTCACCCCTTAATGAAGATCCTGATTGTGCTTGAAGGTACAGCTATCTTCCTTATTGCGGTCTCAGGCATTGTTCTTTACAAGCTTGACTGGTCACTTTTTGGCCTCCCTATAGCATCGTGGATCTTATCTGCGGGAGATATTATTGCGCCTATATTCGGAATGGGTTCCCTGCAGTTCCTCAGGGCTCTTCACCTGCTGCTGACCTACTGGTTTGTCTTTGAACTGGTAGTGCATGTCGGTATCCTGGAGTTTGACCCTCATGTCTGGAAGTACTACAAAGCTATCTTCTGGTCAGGAAAAGAAGATCTCTCAGACACTCACTATTCAGAGTTTGTAGAGAAATATTCAAGGTTTGATGCTAAGGAACACAAGCACTAAAAACTGCTAAAAAATTATTAAAGAATAATCTTAACTGGAATAGGTAATATAGGCATGTTCAAAAAATCCATACGACTTTTAATTAAGTGAGAACATGTCTATATTACGTGCTCCAGTCCGTGTCCTAGGATGCGGAAGCCCATTAATGGGAAACGATGGTGTCGGCCTCAAAGTCATTGAGGTTCTTCACAAAACCGAACTTAAAGACCTCAAAGATGTCGATATCGAGGACGCAGGGGTCTGTGGACTTGACCTTCTAAACCTTCTCGATGACGCCAGGAAAGTCATTATAGTTGATGCGATTCTGGCTAACAGCCCCCCAGGTTCCGTACACCGTATAGAAGGAAAGGACTTACTGGATGGTGCCGAATTTCATCCCCTGGTTTCAGTACATGACCTGACAATTACAGATGTATTGAAAATAGGAGAACAGGTTCAAGAGCTTCCGGAAATTATAGTCATAGGAATTGAAATTGGATATATTGTCACGGAAGCTACGCAGGAAATAAGTCCAGATGTCCTTAAAGGTGTAGATAAAGCGATAGAGATGATCAGGGAAGAGATATTTTCTTCCCTTTAATTATTTTTTTAACATATTTGGTTCGGTTTCGTTCTATTTTTTACCTGGTTTTTCCTATTATTTATCTCTATTCTGTCTTTTTCCTCAAATATTTACTCGTTTTTTCCCGGCACCCAGTTGCTATAAAGTTTCCACTCGATTAAAGAGTCTTCACTGTCGGTTTCGATGTAAAATCTCCATATAAAGGGTTCTTCTATTGCAGAGAATTCAAAATCTACAAGGGTATCAGATAAAAGTACAGATTCTTTTGCTTCTCCTGTGTTTGTTTTTATCGTGACGCTTGACTCCTTGACATTCAGGTTACTTACTTCAAGACTCACCGATTTTCCAGCCTCAGCTTCAAAAGAAGAATTACTCCCACTCCAGGTTCCTGCAGTATGGAACTTCCTTCCCTTACTATCGACCATATCGGGCAGTTTGGTTAAAGGTGGAGTTATGGGTTTGGTCACACGAACCGGGGTTTGTTCAGGTGGAACTGCCTGCGTTGTCAGGATTGGAGGTTCTGCTACCGGCATAACTGGAGGTTGAGGTATTTTTACTGCAGGAGCCTCTACCCGTGGAGCCCGAGGCACCTTTAATTGCGAGACTTCAGGTGCCCTTACTGGCCCGACCGGAGACGCCCTTGGAGATCGAACAGGAGATTCGGGAAATAGTGGAGTTGGAACCTCTGATACTTGTGGCTCAGTTACTGGTGCAACCGAAGGCTTTGGAACGCCAGTGGAAAATTCTGCATCGAGACTTCCTATAGTTTCCGATCCAACTACACCATCAACTTTTAGTCCTCGTGACTCCTGGTAGCTTCTTACTGCCAGTTCAGTTTCGTTACCAAAGATGCCGTTGGCTCCAACTTCGGGTACAGGAAACCCCAAAAATATCAGAGCCTGCTGAACTTTCCTTACTGCAGAGCCTTTGTCCCCTCTTTGAAGAACTCTTTCATTGTCATAACAAGCCTCTAATACCTCGTCGCCCTCAAATCTCTGCGATATCAAATCGTGACCATCCCCAATAGTCATATTCTATTCCCCCATATTTTGCTGCACAATTTCTTCCCTTAAATATGCAGATTATTACTAAATATTACTAACCTTAAAATTTCAATAAATATGGTAGTGATATTAAAATATATAAGTTTTTAGAAAAAATATATTTATTTTAAATGTACCCAATTTATCTTACAGCTGAAAGTATTAGAAATAAAAAAATCTCTCCAGTTTTCGGTTGTTAACTCTGCTCAAACTAAATTGCTCCAGGTTATTGTCTCCTTTTACGGAATTTGGAGCAGAGCGCGAACATACTCCGTTGCTTGCAGCGAGGTGCGCCAGCGCAACTTTGATTATCCTGCTGCCGCAACATAAAAACTTACTTACGAAGCAGGTTATTGAAGATGTGATAGTCTTTAATATATTGGATTCCATTTTTTATATATCTTTATATAAAATTATTTGCAACATGGGGGGAGTGGAACGGATAATGACAGCTTACTTGAAAAGTTTAAAAATCTCGATTTCATGAAAATGGATCGTCGGACTTTTATAAAAGCTGTTGGGGCGCTGGGAGCCTCACTTTTTTTACAAACATATAAAAGCGATATAGCGAAAGCCCTTCAACTTTCGGAAACTAAAGTAGTATGGCTTCATGGAGTAATGGACAGTGGATGTACCATATCAATGCTGGACGGAGGATCTCCTGATATCGTAGAATTCCTTCAGGAATATAATCTCAAACTGCTCTATCATGAAGTTTTAATGATGCAGCAGGGAATTTTCGTGGACGGGAAACTCGCAAATACCAGTGATCTTAATTCTGAGATTGTGCTTGATGAGATCTTGGGAAGGGAAAAAGGTTACGTTATAGTCTCTGAAGGAGCAGTCGCTAACGGACCTCAAGGTTCCGGAAAATATCTTATGTACGGAGGTAGGCCTTATAAGGATATTTACGCGGAAGCTGCGAAAAATGCTTTAGCAATTGTTGCAATTGGGAATTGTGCGACTAATAGTGGGGTAAACGCTGCTACGAGTGATATAGTTGAACTTATGGATCCCAGAGGGATTGCCTTTACTATGGAAGATGCTTCAAAGGGGATTTTAGATCTTCTTGGCATCGAAAAGCCTGTAATTAATCTTACTGGTTGCCCTACTCATCCAGACTGGGTTTTTTTGACAATAGGTGCAGTTGTTTTGGGAAAGATAAAGATACCCGATGATTTGCCTTATGTACTGGATAACTGGAAACGTCCGAAGGTTTTCTTCCCGCCTGACCATGTTATTCATGATAACTGTTCTCGTCGCGGATACTATGACCGTGGAGAGTTTGAGCTGACAGTAGGTGGACCGAAGTGCCTCTGGAAATTGGGATGCAAGGGGCCTTATACTCATGCAGACTGTGCTACTCGCAACTGGAACGGCCATCTCAATTACTGCCCTCAGGCAGGCTCTCCCTGTATTGGCTGCGTTCAGCCGGGCTTCCCGGATAGTACCAGGCCTTTTTTCGTGGAAATTGAGAAAACTGGAATTTTAGGCACGAATATCACTACTGTAGCAGGTGTGGCAATAGGAGGTGCTCTACTCGCTGCAGGGGCTCATGCTGTCAGGAGAACTGTCATGAAAAGACCTGAGGATGAGGAAGGCTTTGCCGAAGAAAGCACTCCAGAGGAAACCGGAGGTGAAAAATAATGGTACAGGTCACTGTTGATCCTCTTTCTAGAATTGAAGGGCATTACAGGATCAATACCGAAGTCAATGGGGAAGGCGTGATTACTGATGCCCAGAGTAACGGCTTGCAGTTAAGAGGCTTTGAAAGACTTCTTCAGAAGCATGATCCCAGAGATGCGGTCCTTCTGACCCAGAGAATCTGTGGAGTCTGCCCGGTTAGTCACGGCATAACTGCAGCAAATGCCCTGGACGAACTTTTCGGAGTTGCAGGCGAGGTTCCAAAAAATGCTCTTGTAATGCGAAATATTCACCAGAGCCTTAATTATATAGCCAGCCATGCAGCTCATATCTATGTACTCTGGGGTCCTGATCTTACAAACCCGGCTTACCGTGATATTCTGGTAAAATACGGGGATGTTGGAAATGCAGTATGGAAAGAACTCCAAGGACGTTTTACGCCTTTGATTAATCAGATTAACGGTACCAGTTATCCAGCTGGTTCGTCCTATCTAGGCGCTATAGTGGAATTTCGCCGCCTGCACGACGCAATCTCTCTGATAGCTGCCAAGATGCCGCATCCGGTTCTTCAGCATGTTGGGGGAGTGGTTTATTCTCCGACGGTTGCTGATATCGGGCAAATTGTAGGCTATGTATCGAAGACCATGAAATTCATTGAAGCATTTACCCTTGGTGTCTCTCCCGATACCTGGATAGAAAATACTTACAGGGCTTCTTCCCCGCAGAAGGCTGTTAATTTCGTTATCGGACACCTGCAGGAGCTTCTGAATAAATCCCTTACCAGCAAGGACTTTTCACACTCTGCAGGCTGGGGAGATGTTCCCCTCTTTGCGGCTTTCGGCTCAGAGCTGATAGGAGAAAAACTTCTCGGTCTGCCTATCAGTATGAAAATGGACCTTGCAGGGACTTACAAAGATCCCGATAAGATCGGTTTTCTTTCATACGGAGTTTTCTTCAAGCCTGAGAAAGGAGATGGATATGATCCCACAAGTCCTGCGGACAGCAGAGTTATTACCTCCGGTTATATGAATGGATATTTCAAGCTTGAAAAATTCGATTACAAGAAGATTTCCGAAAGTATCCATCACTCCTTCTATATTGACAACATAGAAGACCGTCCTCCCTGGGACGGAGTTACGGTTCCAGAAGGAAATCCTGAAAAAATAGACTATACTAAAGGATCAAAGAGCCGCTACTCATGGGTAAAAGCTCCTCATTATGACGGGATTCCGTGTGAGGTCGGCCCCCTTGCTCGTATGATGATTATGGGAGAACCTCTTGTTACGGGATTGGTAAAAACTTTCCAAGATAACGGCTATTATCCTGTCAATAACTACACCCGCATGATCGCAAGGATGCAGGAAATTCTTGTAGTGGCTCCAGAACTTATGAAATGGCTCACACAGGATCTTCAGGCCGGCGGAAAGGTTGCTGTGCACACCGATCTTTCCATGGCAAAAAGTTCCGCAGGAATGGGCTTATGGGAAGCTCCGCGAGGGGCACTTGGGCACTGGATTGCCACAGGGCCGGATTCTATGGTAACCCTTTACCAGGCTGTGGTTCCGAGTACCTGGAACCTTGCTCCCAGGAATTCGCAGGAGATTCCAAGCCCTGTTGAGCAGGCTCTCATAGGCACCAAAATTTCAGCTGCCGAAAATGCACTTGGAGTAGATTATTCGAATCCTCTCGGAATTCTGCATACAGCCCGCTCTTACGATCCCTGCCTGGCATGTGCAGTTCATACAATTGATAAAACCGGAAAGCACCCGAATTATACAATCAAGGTACTTTGAAGGAGGTTGGAAGTATGGTACGATCGGCTCAAAGACCCGCTTCCAGAAGAGTAATTGTTGAACGCTATACCTGGCTTGAGAGGATTACTCATCTGGTGCATCTTATTACCATGTTTATCCTACTTATTACAGGATTCAAAATCTATTTTGGTTGGGGTTTCATGGCTTTTCAAACGGCCCGAACTTGGCATATGATCGCTGTACCTTTTTTCCTGGCTGCAAACTGGATTTTGGTCCCGTACAACCTTTTTTCTTGCAAAGAAGAAAGATGTAGTGTCAAAGACAGGATAGTGCATTTCAAGGACTCTTACGTTTTCGGAAAAGCTGATGCAGAACGTCTCATCGACATAATAAAGAACTTTTTTGGAAGAGGCAGGTATCCGGCTTTTACTATCTATGATGAACGTAAAGGACACTATGTAACCAAGCTTCATCCTGTACTTAAAATTCTGATTGTTCTTGAGAGTATAGCAATTATCATTGTAGCAATTACAGGAGTAGTGCTTTACAACCTTGACTGGGCTCCTTTCGGAATTCCTATTGCGTCATGGATACTTTCTGTAACCTGGTATTTTGCGTCCTTTTTCAATGTCAATGCCTTGGGGTTACTCCGCTTATTACATCTGCTTGCAGCTTGCTGGTTTGTCTTTGAACTTGTGATCCATGTAGGAATTCTTGAGCTTGATCCTGATGCGTGGAAATATCATAAGGCAATCTTCTGGTCTGGAAAAGAAGATCTTTCAGACAGGCATTTTGTCAAAGTAATTGATGAGACCGATCAAAAAATAGCAACAAAAGAAGGCTGATGACAAACGTTCCTCCTTTATATATTTATTATGTGATGTATATACAAATGGTTATATACTAATCTATCATTATTATATATGGTAATTTGGATGTACGGATTTGGGGAAGTTCTAAGAAGAATTGACCCAATCATTCTCAACCTTTTGATCCTTTTCTTTTTTGTAGTACTGGGGCTGATTGTGGTTGAGTTGGTTCTTAAAAGTTTAGTAATTTATAGCCCTTTTTGAGAGTTCTCGGCTTTTCTTTTATTCCAATCTTCTATTTTTGTTTCTCCTTTTATATTTAGTCAATTTTTGTTTAACTATTTTACTTCCATCTTTTCTCATTTTTTCTGCCTCCGATTTTTGTTTTCTCATACAACCGAAATCCTTATTGTAAAGCCCGCGCTATGGCAGGACTATGGAAATGCAAAGGGAAATCCAGGTAATCTGCGGGAATGTAAGTATCCCGAATCTTTCCGGCTTTCTAAAAACGATAGGTTCAATTGCTTCCGAAAATGAAGTTATTATCCAGGGCTTGAACGCAGATCTGATTGCAGGTGATAGGCATCTTCATTTTGCAGTAGGAAAAGCTCTTCGGGCAATTGCTGCGGGCAGGAACATAGCAAAAGATCCAGGAATCGAGATTATGCGGTATGCATCAGGAGAAAGACAGATTGAGAGGAGTTTTTCTATAGGGCTGCATAAAGGGGAAAATAATGCCGTATTTGTGCTCCTTGGAAAAATGGACAATCTGTTGCTGGCTCTCTCTGCATTAAAAGAACTGATCTCTGAAAAGCCCTGTTCCGAGCTGCTTGCTTATTCTAATTCCAAAAGGCAGGGAATCCTTTCCGTATTCGGCATCACAGATGCTGAAATTGAGGCTTCAGGAGAAGAGCACATTCCCGAACTTGTGATTGAGAGGGTAGCACTGGCAGATTTTGTAAAGTAAAAAAGGCAATCTGAAGCGGTTACAGAATCTCTCTTCGGCTTTCTTTTTTGATGACAATATCTCTCTTGGATCTTACTTTTCTTCCATCTCTACTCTCTTTTACATCTTGCTTATTTTTCACAATCTATTTTCTTGCTCCCACGTTAATTTCTTTTCATATCTTACTTTTCTTGTCTATATTTTTCTTCAAACCAGCCCATTAGAGAAAAAGTCAGGTTTCTGGAATCTTCAAAAAAGCTTTCTTGCCCAAGTATTTCCTTCTCTGACTGGATATATTTTCCTGGCACAAGCTCGTGCCCCAAATCCTTGATAAGGTTTCTTACCCACTGCCTGTCGGCCTCAGGATGGAACTGCAGGCCAAGGGCCTTTCCATCATAGATAAATCCCTGATTTGGGCAGGCTTCACTTTCAAAAAGCTTCACTGTGCCGGTTGGAATTTCAAAAGTATCCCCATGCCACATAAAACCGGTAAATTCCGGAAACATACAGGATGGAAATTTCAAACCTCTTATCTTGCACTGGCTTTTCCCTTCCATAGACCGTACCGTGTGCCAGCCGATTTCCTTATACTGGTTCTCCGTAACTTTTCCGCCCAGTACTTCGGCAATTATCTGAGCTCCAAAGCAGCTTCCAAGTATAAGTTTGCCTGCTTCTATCGTTTTTCTAACAAATTCTTTTTCAGGCTTTAACCAGGGATATTCGTCTTCTTGGTAAACACTCATTGTGCCACCCATTATGATGAGTAAATCGAATTCTTCGGGGGCAGGAAAAGAAGCATCTTCGTAGGGTAGTGTTTTCGTAAGTTTATATCCTTTTTCGGCTATCCAGGTCCCTATATTTCCTAGGGTATCGTTTTTCAGGTGTTCTAGACAATGAATTCTCACGGGTGTTTCCCCTTGAAGTAAATGGAGCAGAAACTTCTCTTTTTGAATCAAACTCTAGGTTATGCTTCAGGTTGGGCTCAAATTAAGCTTTTTTAACAATTTTATAATACCTTCAGGCAGGTTTTAGACCAGCTTTTAGCAGTTTTAGGCTATATTTTTTTGGCCATTTTTTTATATTTCTTCTCTGTATGCTTTATTTTGAAGCCTGTTTGAAGGCCCTCTATTTGCAGGACTTCTTTGATGAAAGCTTCATAAAATAAATATCTGACTCTAAATATCTGACTCCGGTTCGGCCAATTCATTAATATACTATTGTGTTAAGAGATCAATTAAATAACCAGAGTAAATTACTGAAACATATTTCATTATCCGGAAGCAGATTATCTGCAACAAAAAATGGGAGTTGATTCCTATATCTCATCCAAAAACCGTAGAAGAAATGATTAATTGTGCAGGGCCTATTGAGTGTGAGTTGTTGCCCAGACTTATTCAGGTAACCGAAGCGGCTGCCATTGCCGCAGCGTACCAGATGGGGCGCGGGAACAAAAATTTTGCCGACCAGGTAGCAGTTGCCGCCATGCGAAGAATGCTGAACATGCTTGACATGAAAGGAATAATCAAGATCGGTGAAGGAGAAAGGGATGAAGCTCCCATGCTTTATATAGGGGAGCATGTAGGAACAGGAAAGGGAGATCTTGAAATTGATATTGCAGTCGACCCTCTTGAGGGTACAAACCTTACCGCAGATGGTGTCCCTGGCTCTGTTGCGGTCATGGCAATGGCGGAAAGAGGTGGGATCTTCCATGGCCCGGATATCTATATGGACAAGATAGTTGTCGGTCCAGATGTGGTACGCTATGAAGAGGAACACCCTGATGAAAAGATTGATTTGGATGCCCCTGTCAAGCACAATCTTGAGATAGTCGCAAAGGCTCTCGAAAGAAATATTGAAGAGCTCGTTGTTGTAATTCTTGATCGGCCCAGACATGCCCAGAAAATAACTGAAATTCGGGAGGCAGGCGCCCGCGTAAAGCTAATCAGCGACGGAGACCTTATGCCTGGAGTTTCAACTGCGATCCGCGGTTCAGGTATTCATATGGTAATGGGTGCGGGCGGTTCAGGTGAAGCCGTGCTCACAGCAGCTGCAATCAAAATTCTCGGCGGAAAAATCCTTGCAAGGCTTGTGCTTCCCACGGTTGCAAACGGAAAGAGCCAGGATAAGGTCGATGAAGAAATCGAAGAAAAAATGCCAAGGCTCGAAAAGATGGGAATTTCCCTTGAAAACCTTAACAATATTCTTGATACCAACAAACTCGTGCCCGGAAATGATGTGATTTTTTCAGCAACGGCTGTAACTCCCGGTCATTTTCTGCGAGAAGTCAACCTGTTCGGTGGCGGAGACGCAAGGGTACACACAATTTCGATGGGCGCATCCGGATCTGTCAGATTTACAGACAGTATTTATATAAAGGATAAGCGGGAGAATCCTCTCTACCTGTAAATCCTTTTATTCTCTTCTTTTTCATCCTTTTTTGAAACACGATTTTATGAAAACATAGTTAGACATACAGTTTTTAGAGTAGAGAACTATAAAATGTGGAATTACCCAGCGATATAAGTAGAGATTAAGAATTAAGGAATTAATAATAGAAATTAAAAATCCGTAATTGAAAAACATAGAATCTAGAGTTAAATCATGAAGGTCTATCTTGAAAGTTTTGGCTGTTCGGCAAGCCAGGCATCAGCCGAGATAATGAAAGCAAGCGTTGAAAGGCTAGGGCATAAACTGCTGGAACCTGGGGTTGCCGATCAGGCAGAGGTCTATATCTGCAACTCCTGTACGGTAAAATACACTACAGAACAGAAAATTCTCTATAAAATCCGCAGCATGGGCGAGAAAAATGTGGAAGTTATCGTTTCTGGCTGTATGCCTGAAGTCCAGCTTGAGGACATTCTGCATGCAAATCCCGAAGCCCATATTCTGGGAGTAAATGCAATTTCCCGCCTTGGCGAGCTTCTGTCCTCAATCGAGCAGAGAAAAATGAGAGGTCAGCTCGAAGGAGAGCATTTTGAATTCCGGACTTCCGAACCTCTGGGTTTTCTTAATGTTCCGCGTGAACGTTCTAACCCCAATATCCATATCTGCCAGATATCCCAGGGTTGCAATTTTGCCTGTTCCTACTGCATTGTAAAACATGCAAGAGGCAAGCTGCGTTCATTTCCACCGGATGAGATAGTCGAAGACATACGCACGGCGGTTGCCGAGGGTTGCAGGGAAATCTGGCTTACTTCCCAGGACGACAGCCAGTACGGAATGGATACGGGTGTCAGACTCCCGGAACTTCTGCGCATGATCTCGAAAATCCCAGGTGACTTCAAAGTGAGAGTAGGAATGATGAATCCCTTTTCTGTCCTTCCCATTCTCGACGACCTTGTAGAAGCTTTTGATTCCGATAAGATCTTCAAACTCCTCCATCTTCCGATCCAGTCCGCTTCTCATTCGGTTCTGAAGAGAATGAATCGCCTGCACAAGATGGATGCAGTGGACAAGATCATTAATACATTCAGTGCTCGTTTCGACGATCTTTCCCTCTTTACCGACATAATTGTTGGCTTCTGCGATGAAACCGATGAAGATTTCAAAGAGACTGTAGAGTGGGTACAGAAATACCGCCCTGAAAAAATCAATATTTCTAGATATTCTCCCAGACCACACACGAAAGCCTTTTCATACCGGAACCTCGACTCAAGGATTTTGGTACAGCGTTCCCATGAGCTGCATAAAGTTTGCGAACAAGTTAAGCTTGGGTCCAAGCAGGCAATAATAGGCTGGGAAGGCCGGGTCTTTGTCTCAAAATATACGGAAATGGGGGATGTTCTCACCCGTACGGATGCTTACCGCCCGGTTGTCATAAGAGGTTCGAATCTAAAACCCGGCCAATATGCTGATGTGGAAATTGTTGCTGCAAAGCCTGGCTATTTTCTGGGAAAGCTTCTCAAATGAGGGTGCAGGCTTTTAATTTTCAACTCGATTTTTTCTAATTTTACTTTTTACTACTTTAAGTTTTAGAATCTCAGTTATTTTTGTGAGCTATTAATTTATATAATATCCTTTTTATATAAAACTCCAAAACTAATAATCTCAAACCTTTGTTTCTGATACTCATCGGGCTTTTGCCTGTACTTCTTTAATTGAAAGCGTTTAATCGTTAATTGAAAGCGATTAATCGCATACAGGGGGTTTAGTGCTGAAATATATTACTGTTGGAACCTGTGTACACCTGTTATCCCGGATAGATGACAAAGCTCTTGACGAGTTCTGGAGAGAAACCTCTGCAGGCAAATCTCCTATAGTTGATTCTCATGGCAATCTGGGTTATTCCTTGTTGAGCGAGGATAGCATATTATTTATCAGAAATGATTTTACGGCTATGAATTATGAGCAGTTTGAACTGGTTTTTGGGGACCTTTTCCTGCCAGACACGGTTCAGGAACTCCTTCTTAAAGACAAAGTGCTGCTTCTTGTGGTATACAGGAAAGGTACGCAGGATCTTTTACTCTCCGAGCTTCGTACTGATGTCAAGTTCATGCTTGACCTACCGCGTGGGGAATACTTCTTTTTCGTATTCCTTCTGGACGCGGGCGCTGAATCCCTTTTAAACTCCACAGTCCATGCCATAGGTTTTCCATCGAGGATGCATTTGAACAGCCCGGAGCTTGAGACCTTTTATCTCAAACATCCTGTTGACATCTGGGAATTCGTAGACCCCTCACCTATAGAGATTAAACGCGGAGGGCCTTTCTATATTAATATGATTATGGTAAATATCGAACAGATTCCGGGCTGTTCCCTGCTTTTTTCCGAACTTCTGAAGGAAGACGAATCCACACCTCCTCTTTGAAATCTTCTCTCTTAAATGGGATTTGCATCTAAAGCCCTATTTTCTCTCGACTTCAGGTGCAGATTGAGGACTTTAGGTGCAAGTGTAAAATTAGTATAGTTTTTCAGATTCCAAAAGTTCAAAAACAATAAATTAAAGCGAAAATATACTACAGATATTATATGACAAGAAACTCAATTTCTTGCAGTCATTATTTGATTAACTGCAAGCATATCAAATAATGTAATTGCTCCAGCCACGAAGAAAATTACTGAAGGTATTGTGGTATAAATAATCGAACCTCCTGTAGCTAATGAATATAAAAAATAAAGCGTGTATAATGGACTTATAATTAAAATGGCCCATATAATGTATGTGAACGCATCCTTACTCATATTTTCGCTATTGATATCTAGTTTTTTATTTGGTTTCACATTTTTGCTATCGATATTTGGTTTTTTATTTGTTTTCATATTTTCATACTCCGAGTATCATTATTCATCAAATTTTCTCTTAATATTAATTAATAATGTAAAACATATATAATAATTTGAGCCTGAGGTGGCTTTGCAAGAAAAGTTCCAAATAAGAGAGTTTAGGTGCAAACTCTCTTGAATGAAAAAATAGTTATAACTTCGGTTTCCAGTAATTTACAATGCAGATCTTTACCAGATACAAAGAAGTAGAACCTTACATCACGAAAGACGGTTCAATTATCCGAGAACTCATGCATCCTTCAATCCACGGCAATTCAAACCAGAGCCTTGCCGAAGCTACCGTGCCAGCCGGCGGAAAAACCCTTCTTCACAAACACCACCTGACCGAAGAGATCTATCACATCACAGACGGTAGCGGAATAATTACTCTTGGCTCTGAAGAATTCGAGGTCAAAAAAGGAGATACCGTTTGTATTTCTCCTGACACTCCGCACAGAATTCAAAACACAGGAAATACGCCGCTGAAAATTCTCTGCTGCTGTGCGCCGGCTTATTCGCATGAGGATACGGAATTGATGAAATAAAAACTTTTATTACTATAGAGCGCAGAGGGTCACTAATAACCCCATCCTTCTTATTTATGTTATATATTAACAGTTTAATTTTTATTCATTTTACCTGATTATAGAATTTTCTTGCCCTTAATACTTCTCCAAATCTTAGGAATTTTATTGATTGATTAATGGGATAAAAGGCAGGCTTGTGAAAGTACATGTTGGAATCAAGTACTAATTTTGGAAATCAGTCTTCTATAAGATTATTTTTGTTATCCCTTGAAAACAATTGCAAGTATTATAGTTATTATTGTACCTACAATCCATTTCCAATTATGCTCTAAGAAATACCTAGGGTTGACTTTTACCTCAATTTCTTCCTCTAACATCGTAATGTGGCGTTCTCTATCGATATCTTGAGGCAACTTTACTATAATGTCAACGCTAAGAAGTAATTTTTGTATTCCATACTTTAGTGGCTTTACAGTCCATCTCCAAGTAGTCGCTTCGTCATTTAATATTTGTTGTACTTCAGGAGTTGTCGCTTTAATCTCAAAATTAGCTCCTTCTAATGAAATTCTCATAAGTGAAGTTATTTTAACTGCCTTAAATAACGAACTGATTTTGTCTTCTCCATGTAAGTAATAGTTCTCTATCTTTTCATTAATTTGACACAAGTCTTTAGCTATGTACGCTTCTACTTTCTCTGAAATATCAACTCTCATTTTTTTATTAAAAATGAATGTAACGAGTCCTTCCGGGAGCTTACCAAATTGTTCTTCAATTATTCTATCTATTTCAGAAGATAACAAACAAGCTAACTTAGGATTTAATTCTTTTATAACTTCTTTGTTTCCTTTAAGTTTCTTCTCTTCCTTTTCTTCGGTCTCTTTTCTTTTATTCCCTTCTATACTTCGCTTCTCATCCTCATTTTTTCTATCTGCCTTCAAATTTTTTTTTGCTGCTCTTCTTGGCTTTCATTATTTCTTCTATCTGCTTCTTTCCTTTCTTTCTCTTCGACTTCTTGCCTTTGTTTTCTTTCCAGAGCTTCTCTCTCTTTTCTTTTTATCTCTTCTTCCCATTGTTTTCTTTCCAGAGCATCTCTCTTTCTCTCTTCTTCCTCCTGAACCCAATTCGATTCGGTCAGGATAACGCAGTCGAATAACAGAACATTTCCCTTTCTCTCTTCTTCCTCCTGAACTTTACGAGATATTCCTTTGACATCTTTAGATAGCTCTTGAACTCCTTGATTTATCTCTTGGGTTGTTTTATCTTTTTTCTTTGCTAAGTAGAGCTCAAGATAGTCTCTAAGTTCAGGTTCTTTTTCTATTTCGGTGTCTATTATCTCAAAAAAGGAGTCTAAGATTAAATCTGCGTCTTCGTGGGAAAAATCTTCCTCGCTGAATAATTCAAAAAACTCGTTGATCAAAATATTTGAGCAATCAAGCTTATCCGGATTTTTCAGGTATTTTTTGATTGCTTTTTCCACGTTTTTCTGGCGAAAAAACGTATCAATTTGTATTCCAGTCAATTTATAATTATTATTCGAGAACTCTTCAATTGCTTTATCATATACTTTTGAAGAAGTATCAGAAATATATTCAGGGATATTCTTGAAAGACTCATATAAGAGGTTAGTAAATAAGCCTAAAGCTAATTCTGAAATAACCATCGTATCCCCGTTGATATGAAAATCTCTTCTTTACTTCTCAATCAACTCCCTTATGAGACCATCTAAATTAATTCTTTCTATTTTATTCGGCAAAGGCCGCTCTCCTACGTCGAGCGTGATAATCAACAAGGATGGTTCATGGGACAGTGAGTTTAAAAGGCTAATTGGAGGGTCTGGAATTAAATCAGTACTTGCAGGCGTCAGCCATCCTCGGACTAACGGAAGATTAGAAAAATGGTTTGATACATATCAGAGGTTTAGAGGAGAAATGGGAGTTAGACTTTTTGGGTTGTGAAAATATGGACAAAAGCAAAAAGGTTTCAAGGCGAAATTATTTCAGGATAAAACAAACTCATTTTAAATCCATTCATCTTCTTTTCGCTTGCTAATGTCCCATGGGAAAAAAATGCGTTCTTTCCAATTACAGAAACCGCAGCAAGACTGAGGTTTCAGAGTATAATTAATAATCTCCTTTCCAGTAATATTTTCGTGGATGTTGATTCCTTGAACTGGTTTTATATTTAGAGGCGGGATTATATCAAATGCATTCTCAAATAGCTGAAACATTGTCATATGGGCACATAAATATATATGTCCATCACGAAGAAAAGGACTGTAGAAGTTTCCACGACATGTATCTAATGACTGCTTAATATTGCAATCGCCATTAAAATTTATTGGTATTTTACGGAAACTTGTTGGATAATTAATGTCCAGATCTATATCATATTTCTCCGCGAGAGCTTTTATGGTACCTACTCTTACAGGTACTTTGGGATATACGGTAATATCGATAGAGATTTTTGAGTCTGCCATTGTTTCCCAAAACAAAGGAGTCATTTTCGGAAGCAATATTCCATTGGTTACAATTCGGATATTAGATGCAGGTAATTTCATCCTTGCAAAAGATATAAATTTAATTATTTCAGGATGCAATAAGGGTTCTCCACCTAATATACGAAATCGATTTATATTTTTAAATAGTTCTGATAATCTAGTGATATCCTTAGAAAATTGGTTAAAATCTGCGAAAGCTGGGGAGCTTAGTGGACTAAAGTGACTACAACCTTTGCAGTTTAAATTACAATGATCTACTAAATGAGTTTCGAGCTTTGGAAGAACATTGTTATAACACATTAGCCCTGCTCTATATTTGTATATCTTTGACTTTACATATACTACTCTGGGATCAGTTAGGTACTGATATATCGTATCGCGGTATGTCATATTGTAATACATACATTCTAAAAATATTTCTTTTTTTTCATGTGTTTGATCTTGATTTCTCTACTCCTAAATATTGAGCCAGATGGATCGAAGGTAGTTTTGAAACAGCTCATTGGTTAATATGAAGATTGGATCTCTCTGAGTAATTGTATTCCTTTAATAGCAGAGAGAGTTAATTTGTGTTTTGGAATTTCTATACGAAGAAAGACCGCTCTCCTGCGTCGAGCGTGACAAATTGAGGAAAAATACGGCTAGCACGGTTATTCTGTCTTGTTTTTCCTTTTTTTCCATTCCTCTGGTTGAAATGAAGTTATTTTCTTCTTCATTGTGGCTTGCTACTGCTTCCTACAGTTTTCTGGTTTATTTCAGTTCTAAATATAGCCCAGTTTTTAAGATCTTCTCCATTTCAATGCCTTCCAGAATCTCAAAAGCAAGATTTGCCGTAAATTCATCTTCCGAGCCAAGTAAAGCCTGCAAACGTGGCCTGTCTTCTTCAGTACATATCTTTTTGAGGGCTCCGGCTGCTTCGGCTTTTACGAAGCGGTTCCAGTCATATAGGCTGTTGAAAAGAGGTTCAATGGATTTTTTCGGCTTTATCCGGCCGAGGGCTTTTGCAGCAGCTATACGCGTGAAATCATCCGTGTCCGCAAGGGCGACAATAAGGTGATCTACTGTATTTTTGGCTTTAATACGGCCGAGAGCCTCGGCTGCTCCCGATCTTCCTTCATTATTTTGATCCATCAGCGCGTCAATAAGAGGTTCTACGGCCCGCCTAGATTTTATTTTTCCAAGCGCTCTTGCAGCTTCTTCCCTCACGGAGCCATTGTTATCAAAAACCAGAACGTCTATCAGGGGTTGGAGGGCTTTTTTTGACCTGATCCTGCCGAGGACATCAGCTGCAAAACGGCGCACGGTTGCGTCTCTAGACTTGAGAGCACTGACTAGTAGGGGGATAGCTTTTTCACAATCAAAAAGTCCCAAGGACTCGGCTGCAAGCCTCCTAACCTCATCATCTTCATTATCGAGTGCCTTGATCAGGGATTCAAAAGCTCTTTCGCGTCTGCTTTCGGATAGGCTTTGTAGGGATTTTGCGGTCTCCTTTCGAACAAGCTTATTTTCGTCTTTGAGGGCATTATCAATGAAATCAAAGATTCGATCTGATATGCAGTCCGGAATCCCCTCTAAATTTATCTGGCCCAGGGTTCTTACTGCACTCTGCCTTGTAAAAGGGTCTTCGGACTTGAAAATTCTAATAAGAGGCTCAAGAATTTTTTCAGATTCAAGTTGTCCGAGTGCATTTGCCGCTTCCTTCCTGACAAAACGGTTTTCGTCCCCCAGTGCAAAAAGTAGTGGAGCAATAGCCTTCCTGACTTTTATCATTCCAAGGGCTTTTGCGGCTTCCAGCCGGACTAAATGGCTGTTATCGTGGAGTTTACTTATCAGGGTTTTAGCAGCTTTCTCGGACTTAATTTCTCCAAGAGATTCTACGGCTGTCTTTCTTACAAATTCGTCCTCATCCGAGAGTGCGGAGACGAGAGAGTCAAGTGTTTTCTCGGATCCAACTACTCCGAGTCCTTTTGCGGCCTCCCTTCGGACGAAACGGCTTTTATCCCCAAGCATATTGACGAATGTGCCGGAAGTTTTATCTGATTTGATTTCTCCAAGCGCTCTTGTAGCAATCCAGCGTACAAATTCGTCTTTATCTTCAAGGGCATCTACAAATGGCTCAACAGCTCTTTCAGATCTCATCCTACCCAGGGCTTCAGCAGCTCCCAACCGGACAAGCTTATCTTCTTCTTGAAATGCTTTTATGAGAGCTTCCGCCACTTGCCTGGAATTTGTCCTTCCAAGAGCTCCTATAGCCCCAATCCGAACAAAGTCATCATTGGCCCCAAGTGCGGAAATAAGGACTTCCAGCGCTTTTTCAGATCCAATCTGCATCAGCGCATCGGCAGCCTCCAGCCGGACAGCTCTGTTCTTATCCGCAAACGTATTCCTGAGCAACTCGATTGCTCTCTCGGATCCTATTAAGCCAAGAGACTTTATAGCTTCTATCCTTACAGAATAATCTTCGTCCCCAACTGCAGCCTCAAGAGGGACGAGTGCCATCTCGGACCTTGTTTCCCCAAGCACTTTTGCAGTTTCTCTTTTCACCCTGATATCTTTATCCTCAAGTGCTCCAGTATTAGCTCTGATCCCACAGGCTCCGAGCCTTCCAAGGCTTTGAACAGCCTTTACTTTTTCTACGGTATACCTGCTGTCAAGTTTCCTGGCAAGTAAAGAACATAGCTTTCCTTTTGTTTCGGGGCTGGCTCTCACAGCACATTTTGAAGCCAGGTATAAATTTCCGCTTGAGACCATCGAATTTACAAGTTCTTCTCCTGAATCAACTAACTCCGAGGTTAACATTATTACATTTTCCCATCTCGGATTCCTGAATGCCTCTGAGATGTCCATTCCTTTTCCAAGGTACGTTTTCAGCTTTAAAGCCGCAAAATATTCCTGAAAAGCTCTATCTATCCCAAACTTTACTTCGGACCTCTTTTTTATTAGGAGTCCGAACCCTATACAGGCCTGAAGGAGTTTTCTGGACTTTATCTTTCCAGATCTGCTGCACTCAGTACACGTTTCTGCCACTTCAAGGGCATAGTCATACTTACATGAGATCTTATTCCTACACTGGAGTTTGAAGGATAATTCCATCAAGAGATTTTCAATGTCTGTTCTTCCGATATTAAGCTCCTCAGAATTTGTTTTTTTGACATTAAGCTCCTGAAAATCTATTCCTTTGGCACCAAGCTCCTGAAAATCTATTCTTTCTATACTCAGCGCGTGAAAATCCATTCTTCCAGAAAGCATCCTTTGTGAACTTTTTCTCTCAAAGCTTATTTTTAGAGGCAATTGATCCTGGAATCTGGAAAACTCGTCTCTTATTCTGTAATCTTTAAAAATCTCTGAAACGAAAGCCTGATATATTTCTACCCGGCTGGAAGGAATAGAGTCAAAAAGGGTAAAGTGTTTGATATCTTCCGGTCTTTCTCTTGTCCCCATATGCGCTGTTGAAAGTCTGATCCAGAGGTAAAGTAGCAAAGGATTCTGGAGAACCGGTTTTGACTGAATCTCAGCCAAGACTCTGGCTTTTAATAGCTTTGCCTGTCTCTTATTCGAGACATTCTTTTCTGTAAATAACTTTATTTTTTCATTGGTCAATTTTTCAAGTTCGCAAAGTGCAAACATACTTTTTAAACTATCAAAAGCCTCAGGTCTTGAGGCAATAACATATCTGCAATCTTCATACTCGGAAATAAAATCGGAGATTTCATCAAAGGGAGAGAAATTCTCAGAAGGCGTGAGCAGGTCAAGTCCGTCTAGTAACAGCAGGGCTTTTCCTTCGAGCAGTTTCTTAAAATCCGTCTCATAAATGCCTTTTTTCGCTAATTGTACTTTTAAATAATTGTAAAAAGAACCTTTAACATAGGAGTCGAGTGCTATATATATTGGAACAAATTCTTCTTTTTTCTTGAGGTATTCTCTGGCATAGACAGTACTCAGCCACTTAAGAGTGCTTGTCTTTCCAGAACCTGCCTCCCCGTAAATTATCAGATGCTTTTCTTTTTCCACAATTTGTGAGATCTTGAAGTCATAAGCAAGGGAAACTCTCTCTTCGAAAAGCCTGCGCGTTATTGGTAGTATTTCTCTAGCAGATAATTCTACGTAGTTGCAAGTTTTATCTCTATCTTCCAGCATTACATTTTTCAGATACTTTTCCAGATCTCCATTTGAGCTGCTTTCAGTTACGGATCCAAGCATAGCGGCCCCCCACTATCTATAAATGATGTTTCCTTTCTAGGTCTTATTCTTTTTGTCAGGGGACCTTTTTTAGGTTTACTGCTTTTGGTAAGTATCTTGGGCGATTTAAATTGGGAGTAATATTTTACAGGTCACTTCAAAGACCTGGGATCAAATAAGCAAGCTAAGTCTCTGAAAACCATTCACGATAAAAAGTGCTATATGATGGCTCATAGTACTGTATTCCCAGGGAACCTTCTGAACTAATTGATTATTGAAGTAAAAGCCTCCAGAAAAACATCCCTTAGCTTAAGTCTTGCTCCGAGGAGGATTATAGTTTCTATGAGCCCATCAACGACATATTTCTTTTTCATCAGAAAATGGAAGTTACTCCTACCAGTAACCCTTCAAGGGCGGGCATGAATAATACATAAGGTGTGGGAACTCGTGTAAAAGGAATCCATGTGTATACCCAGGAAAAGGTTGCTGTACTGGAGAGTCCGATCATAAACTCCTATTACAAACCCTATAAGGAGCCCAATTATAAAGACAATTGAATTGGCCCTGGCAGTTTCGGTATCAAACCGAACAATATATTCTGTCATCCTTAGGTATTCTTTTATACTATGGAATATCAACCTGGACCCTGGACCAATTTCCAAAAACTCGTGCCTCTTGAATCCTTTTATTTCTGCTTTTTTCTTGAACAAAAAGGTAAGTTTCAGGCTTTATTCTGCCTGAATATTTTTGTTCAAAGGATTTCAAGCATTTATTTAAATGTATCTGTATTATATTGTTTAATGTACTTCATTTGTCTTATTTTACGTTTTTTCGGATAAGTTCCACAACTTCACAGAGTTTTTTTGCAGTTTCGGAAACGGTCTGCATACCAATGGAGTCTTCTTCTGCCGGATTCCATGTTATTCCGCCGAAGTGAGCGTTATCGCCAACTACAATCATGCCTTGAATGTGCATCCAGTCGTGGATGGATTGAATAGTTTTTTCCTGCCCTCCGTTTCTTGAGCCTCCAACTGAGAGAGCTGCTCCTACTTTGTTTTTAAGTGCAAAGTTTTTGCGGCGAAGCAGGACACTTCTGTCAAAAAGAGCTTTGAGCTGGGCAGGATAATTACCCATATATACCGGCGATGCAACAATTATACCGTCGGCGGCTCTCATTTTCTCGTAAACTTCATCCATTCCGTCATCAATCACACATGAATCTTTTTCTATGCAAGCCCCACAAACTTTACAGGGGGCGATTCCCTTATTTGAGAGAAAGATTGTATCGGTTTCAAAACCTCTTTCTTTTGCAGTTTCGAGAGCAGATGCGATCATTTTCTCACAGTTCTGGCCCTTTCGCGGGCTACCTGAAATTCCCAGTATTTTCATTGAAATCATTCCGGAATTCTTTTATATCAATTTGTCATTTATATTCAGTAATATTGTCTTAAGTTTTACATATATAATATAAAATTAATCCAGATCATTATACATCATAAGGATAAAATTCGTATTTAAATCGGTGCTGGTCGCTCTAAATATATATTTTTCATTTTTATATATATCCCTATCAATTTTACGTAAATTTATATATTAAGACCCAGCTAACTTAAACTACTCTAAATCTATAGGAGGTTGGTTGATTGGTAACATTTTTAGAAAAGATCAGTGAAAGAGCAAAGAAACTCAACAAAACAATCGCTTTACCTGAAACTGAAGATATAAGAACCCTCCAGGCAGCTGCCAAAATCCTCGAAAGAGGTATTGCAAAGGTCGTTCTTGTTGGTAATGAAGAGGACATCAAGGCCCTTGCTGGTGATCTTGATCTCTCAAAAGCAAGAATTGTAAATCCTGAAACATATGAGAGAAAAGACGAATATGTTCAGGCTTTCTACGAATTGAGAAAGCATAAAGGTGTTACACTCGAAAGTGCAGCCGAAATTATGAAGGATTACGTTTACTTTGCTGTTATGATGGCCAAAATCGGTGAAGTCGACGGCGTAGTCTCAGGTGCTGCTCACTCTTCCTCTGATACACTTAGACCCGCTGTCCAGATCGTTAAGACTGCTCCGGGTGCAGCTCTTGCATCTGCTTTTTTCATCATTGCCGTACCGGACTGTGAATACGGGTCAGACGGGACATTCCTCTTTGCTGACTCGGGTATGGTCGAAATGCCCAGTGTGGAAGATGTTGCAAACATTGCTGTCATTTCTGCAAAAACCTTTGAACTGCTGGTTCAGGACACGCCATATGTTGCAATGCTTTCTTACTCCACCAAGGGAAGTGCACACAGCAAACTGACCGAGGCAACAATCGCTTCGACAAAGCTTGCACAGGAACTCGCCCCTGATATCGCAATCGATGGAGAACTCCAGGTAGATGCAGCAATTGTTCCCAAAGTTGCAGCTTCAAAGGCTCCAGGAAGCCCTGTTGCGGGCAAAGCTAATGTTTTTATATTCCCCGACCTCAACGCTGGAAATATCGCATACAAGATTGCCCAGAGGCTTGCAAAGGCTGAAGCTTATGGCCCTATCACCCAGGGACTTGCCAAGCCAATTAATGACCTGTCCAGAGGCTGCAGCGACGAAGACATTGTCGGTGCCGTTGCAATTACCTGTGTCCAGGCTGCAGCACAGGACAAGTAATCTCAAGTCGTTTCTATGTATACGAACGTTTTAGGAAGCTTTTTATTGACTTTCATATATAAAATATTTTATTGTATATATAAAACGTAAATTAAAAGCAATCTATGAATTGGGGTTTAAACATGAAGGTATTGGTAATAAATGCAGGAAGCTCATCTCTGAAATATCAATTAATTGATATGACCAATGAGTCCGCTCTTGCAGTTGGTCTCTGTGAGAGGATAGGTATCGATAATTCGATCATTACCCAGAAAAGGTTCGATGGCAAAAAGCTGGAAAAGACTACTGACTTCCCCAATCACAAAGTAGCTATGGAAGAGGTTGTTAAGAGTCTTACTGATCCGGAATTTGGTGTCATCAAGGATATGAGTGAGATTAACGCTGTAGGGCACAGGGTTGTGCATGGTGGCGAGAAATTTACTGCTTCGGCTTTAATTGACGCAGATGTAGAAAAGTCTATAAGAGACTGTTTTGATCTGGCTCCTCTCCACAACCCCCCAAATATGATGGGTATTACTGCCTGTCAAGAACTCATGCCTGGCGTACCAATGGTTGCCGTGTTTGACACTGCGTTCCACATGACAATACCAAAATATGCCTACATGTATGCTCTGCCATACAGCATGTACGAAAAATACGGGATCAGGAAATACGGTTTCCACGGAACTTCCCATATGTACGTTTCCAAAAGGGCTATCGCTATGCTTGGAAAATCCGCAGAGGAAACTAAGATTATCACCTGCCACCTTGGGAACGGTTCAAGCATCGCAGCTGTTAAAGGTGGAAAATCCATTGAGACCACCATGGGCTTTACCCCGCTTGAAGGGGTCTGCATGGGCACTAGATGTGGTTCCATTGACCCTGCAGTAGTTCCCTTCATTATGGAAAAAGAAAACCTCTCTCCTAGGGACGTCGACACCCTTATGAACAAGAAGTCCGGTGTGCTCGGAATTTCCAGCATCAGCAATGACTTCAGAGACCTTGATGAAGCCGCATCCCACGGTAATGAGAGAGCCGAGCTTGCACTCGAAGTCTTCGCTTACAAGATCAAGAAAGTCATTGGTGAGTATTCAGCTGTGCTCGATGACCCAGATGCAATAGTTTTCACCGCAGGCATCGGAGAAAATAGCGCAACCATCAGAAAGAGAATTCTTTCCGGTCTTGAGAACTTTGGAGTAAAGATTGACGAAGAAAAGAACAAGATCAGAGGTCAGGAAATCGACATCTCCACTCCAGATTCAAAGGTTCGAGTCTTTGTTATCCCAACCAATGAAGAACTTACCATTGCAAGGGATACTAAGGAAATTGTTGAGACCGAAGTTAAACTACGCAGTTCCATACCTGTCTGAAAGTAAAGGAGATTTCTCCTTTACTTTTTCTATTTTTAAGTTTATACAGTATTTTTTCCGTTTTTCCGCGTTTTTTCAAGAATTGCTTTTTCGGCCTTCCAGAGCTGAAATTTTATATTGTCACAAAATTAATACCCTTAAAGAATAACTGTCCTTAAGCTGTTATAGCTGTTATATAACTATGAACCAGATAGATTCTATCCCTCATGTATTCGAGCCAGATAGGGTATTGACAGCCAGAGTTTTTGAGGCTGCCAGAGCAAAGAACCAGCACATACTGGGCCTTGAAGCTTTTGATATTCTGAAATCTTACGGCATTCCTGTATTGAGGACTACGTTTGCAAAAACTGCAGAAGAAGCTATAATTGCTGCAGAAAAGATAGGTTATCCTCTTGTAATAAAGATCGTTTCTCCGCAGATTCCTCATAAGTCGGTATTGGAGGAATCAAACTCTCCCTTCAAAATGCCGCTAAGGTGAAAGCTGCCTATCAGGAAATGATGGGAAAGCATCCCAAAGAAACTGCCGGACGCGCTTCTTGAAGGTGTACAGCTTCAGCCAATGCTCTCAGGCGGTAGAGAAGTAATTATCGGGATGGTACGCGATCCTACTTTCGGGCCCATGCTAATGTTCGGGCTTGGCGGAATTTATGTAGAGATTATCAAAGATATCCAGTTTGCGATAGCCCCTGTTGACGAAAAAGAATCAAGAGGGATGATTACAAGAATTAAAACCTATCCACTTCTTGCCGGAGTCAGAGGGGCAAAGCCTTCTGACATTGACGCGCTTGTAGACGCAATTCTTAAGTTTTCGAGGCTTGTTTGCGATTTTCCGGAGATTGAGGAATTCGAGATAAACCCTATGATGGTTTTTGAAGATGGAAAAGGCGCTCTTGCTGTAGATTTAAGACTGATACTGAAAAGTGACCTGTGACTTTTTTCAATCAAGCGCAGCCTTGATCCGCAACCATTGCACCGGTTGATCCGTCGCTCACATCGTTTTCGCTCAAGCCTTTTTTTGAAAAGGCTTGCGGTCAAGCAGTTTTTGAAAAGGTTTTCTTTTCTACTCAAACTATTTCCAAGCTGTTCTAATTCCTACCACAGTCCATTCTATCTAAGTCATTTCTTCTAGTTTTTCAAATCCTTCTCAATAACTTTTTCGCCATCAGATGGCAGTGGTTTCAGATTCCTGAGACGTTTCAGGCCTGGTCATACTAAAATTATAACATTTGTTTCGTACATACTAGGAGTAGTAAATGAGGTGGTAAGACGGCCCAGGAACGGAAAAGACTCATGCTGGCTGTGGGTATCCTGCTTATTTCGAGCACTGTAGCCATTAATCTCCTGCTTGAGGATTCACCAGTGGTAATCCAGCTTGAAGGGGATACGTTCAAGGTTGTGGATATCCCGTATGTATATACTGTAAAAGAAGCGTATATTCTCCTTTTTTCCGGGTTTTTTGGAGGTCTGGCGCTGGCCCAGGTTTTGCGGTCACTGGGAGTTCAAGGCTCTGAGCTTTCAATAACCGGACAGGCAGCACAGATAGCGGCTCTCAACGTTATCACAGAAAAACCTCCAGAGAAGGTTTTTGAGGTCTCGCTTGAAACTGACTCTATTGAGGAAACTTTGCCCAAAGCTAACATTGACCCTACAGATGTTCTTCTGCGGGCCCTTGAAGGAGACGAACGGAAAGCCGTTGAATTGATTGCAGCAAAAGGAGGAAGAATTCTCCAGAATGAACTTGTAAATTCTCTCGACTTTTCCAAGGCCAAAGTTTCTCGAGTTCTCATGAACCTGGAAAAGAGAGGCATAATAACAAAGAAAAAGTATGGGCTTACAAATTGCATTTCGATAGCTGATGAGCTTAAGGATAATATAGGGTTGAGGGGTGAATGACGTGAAGAGAGGTGCTCTTATTTCGGTTTCAGTTGTTTTACTGGTTCTGGTTCTGGGAGGGTCATGGTACTATGGAAATGGAGCCGATGTAAAAATTACTGATATTTACGCTTCTCCTTTTGGGGCCAATGACCCTGGAAAGCTGAACATAACGCTTCAAAATAACGGTTTAAAGCCCGTGGATGTGTGGCTTGAGATTGAGAATGCTTTTGTGGACGAAAATGGGGTAAGTTACTCAACTCCAAGGCTGATAATTTCCGATAATTCCACAGGTCCATGGGATGAAGGATCAGTTTCTCTTCAGAAGCCGATAAAGCTTGTTCCAGGAAATAACTCGGTCAAGGTATGGCTTGGGTATCAGCTTCCAGGGGAATACCCTGTAAAGGTTAAGGTCGTTCAGAATGGCAGACTTCTGGACGAAGACACTTATCTTGTAAATGTCCCGCTTCCCGAACTACATCTTAAGCTTGAGAATGAACTCGAACGCGGAAACACCTCTGATGTGTATAAGGTTTATGCCTATCTTATAAATTACGGGTTGAGCTCTGCAGACAAAGTGAGTACTAACTTAACAGTGACAAACGAAAGAACAGGGAAAATTGTGTTTACATCTTCCGAATTTTATTCCGTGGGCGGAAAGGATAAAAGTGCCCTAAGAGCCTGGCCGGGTTATCCATATGCAATTGTGGAAATTGCGCACGGTAAACCCTCAGGAGATTCATATAAGCCTATCCCGATTGTGATTGTCGGGCAAAACGGGGATCGCTTCCTGCTGAATATAACATCCCGATGGCAGGATCAGGTAACATCTGCCGAATTAAATATTCCGGCTCAGGAGGAGGGCAGGTGAAGCATATGATAAAAAGAGATGAACTTTTCAGTTGCAAGAGTGCAAAACTTTTGATTCTTATGTTCTTGCTTTTCGGAATCTGTGCTGGCTGTCTTGATAAGGATCCGGTAGAAGCTCGAGTGAATACACTGGTTCAGAGTCTCGGGGATGAGGATGAGAGAGTCAGTTCACTTTCAGCTAATGAACTTTGCGCGATCGGGGAACCTGCAGTAGACCCACTTATAAAAGCTTTAAAGGATGATAATCCTCAGGTTCGAAGCCTTGCTGCCCAAAATCTGGGAATAATAGGTGACAAAAAAGCTACAAATTCGTTAATAAAAGCTCTGAAAGACCCGGTCTCGGAGGTTCGTATGAATGCAGCTTTTTCACTTGGACAACTTCAAGCCGTTGAAGCTGTTGAGCCCCTTATTGAGCTTTTAAAGGATGAAAACGGAGAGGTAATTCGCTATACGGTAATTGCGCTTGGAATGTTGAAAGATCCCAGGGCTACTGAACCTCTTTGTGAGGTTCTGAAACGCGATGATGCCAGTATAAGCTATGATGGCGATTCGGATATGCGCTACACGGGCAATTCGAATATACGCTCTGAGGCTGTATTTGCCCTTGGAGAAACTGGAGATCCGCGAGCAGTTGACACCCTCTTGGATCTATTAGCTGACAAAGAAGTTGGAAGGTCTGCAGCTTCCAGTCTTGGCCGTATTAAAGGGGAATATGTGTTCGGAAAACTTATTAAACTGCTGGACAGCAAAAATCCTACAACCCGGACCAACGCCGTAGCTGTATATGAGCATATTCAGGACCCTGCTGCTGTTCCTATTCTGGTTCGGATGCTGAATGACCAGGTTCCAGAAGTGCGCATAGGAGCCGCTTACGCTTTGGGTCATTTTAATGAGTCTGAGGAAATTGCCCAGACCGAGCAGCCCCTAATTAATGCCCTCGGAGACAGTAAAGTAAAGGTACAGGCAGCTGCCGCTGGTTCTCTTGGACGTATTGAAAGCAAAAAAGCGATACCACTCCTTGCAGAGCTCATTCAGTCTAAAGATTCTACTCTCTGCGAGACTGCTATCTATTCCTTGGCAAGATATAAAGATCCTGAGGCTGCAGACGCTCTTATTGCCGCTCTTGGAAATGAAAACTGGCACATACGAATGAAAATTGTTTATTCTCTTAGGGAAGTCGGGGACACCCGGGCGGTCGATCCTCTAATTTCCTTGCTTGGGGATGAAAGTTCTGGAGTAAGAAAAGGTGCTGCAAGTGTACTTGGATCACTTGGCGATAGGAAAGCTGTTGAGCCTATCATTAAGGCCCTTGAGATCGAAAGAGAGTCGGATGTCAGAGTATCGGAAGTTCAAGCTCTTGGGATACTGGGAGGACCAGAAGCTATCAACTGTTTGAGCCGGGTCAGCACCGATAAAGACGAGTATAACTACGTCAGGAGTTCTGCAGAGAAAGCATTGGTGATACTCAAGGGAGGTGGGACAGTGAATCCCTCCTCTTTTTATTAATGACATATTTGGAGTGAAAAGAGAAGAACTTAATGTAATAAGTTTTGAATCTAAACTAATGTAATAAGTTTTGAATCTAAACAATTTCGAAGTGAACACATTCCACAAGCATTTCAAATTTTTACAGCCCACGAGTTGTTGATTAATAATGCCAAATGTTAGCGGGAGTTCTGCTAGGGTTGGAATGTCCAAAAAAATATTAAAACAAGGAGGAAACAACTTAATGAAGAAATATACAGTAATTTTGCTGGCTGCCTTCACTATCCTAATTTCAGTTGCTGCATATAACGCAAACGCAGCAGACAATGCCAGCAGTATAACCAAAGTTTGCGATGTAACCGGCACCGGCTATAATAGCGAGAGTTGGTCTAACGAACAATATCCGATAATCGATTTATTTGGAGAAAAAGAGGTTCCACTGTTTACCACCAATGGAAGCACTGGGAATGTACATGTTAACAAACTTGCCAAGTTGATTCTTGATGATAATGAGACTTACACCCTCCAAGACGGTGAAAAACTCGATCTTGGCAATGGATACGCTCTTGAAGTAAAGCAGATCAATATTGACAATGAGGAAATATGGTTTGAGTTCAGTAAGGATGGAAAATATATTACTGACCAAATAGTCCCAGCCAATACTGATAGCAACAAGACATGGACTGTTGCCCTTGACAATGTTCAGGGCGAAAATAATATTGTTGTCATGAAAGTTTATGTCAATCAGTTATTTGCGGGTGCAGTAGATAATATCGTTCGGATTGACGGGATCTGGTTGATTGATTATGCAAATGCCACAACTCTCAAGGTAGGAGATAAAATAGGAGAATTCACTCTTGAGAATATCGTCAGCGGAGTAAACACTTCTAATATGGGAGGCCTTGTTTTTGAAAATACCACGGGATCTTCAGTAGCTTGTAATGTTGTCGGTACAAATTATAAATGCGACAGCTGGTCTGATGTTACAGCAGACACTGCAAATACGGCAGACACTGCAAACACAGCAGACAATGTAACAGACAATGTAAGCAATATAACCGATGTTTGTGATGTTGTTAGTACCAGTTATAAATGGGTATCTAATGAACAGTATCCAGTAATCGATTTATTTGGAGATAAATATGTTCCGCTGTTTAACACTAATGAAAGTATCTGGGATGCACATATTGACAAGCTTGCCAAGTTGATTATTGACAGTAATGAACGTCACGTTCTCAAAGACGGTGAAAAACTCGATCTCGGCCAGGGCTACGCTCTCGAAGCAAAGCAGATAAGTATTCCCAATCAGCAAGCCTGGCTCGAGTTCACAAAGGACGGAAAATATATTGATGATCGAATAGTTACACTCAATGATGACAAGAATACAACATGGACTGTTACTCTTAACAATAATATTCAGGGCGAAAACAACGTTATTGTCATGAGAGTTCATGTTGACGGTGTAAGCGGATTGGTAGAAAATAATATCCTTCAATATAGTTGTGTTTCGATTGACGGAATCTGGCTCACTGACTATTTAGATGTCAGAAACCTTAAAATCGGAGATAAAATAGGAGAATTTACACTTGAAGAAATAATCAGCGGAGAGAATATCTCTAACCAGGGGAGCCTTGTTTTTAAAAATGCTACGGGATCTTCTATAAGCTGTAATGTTGTTGGTACTAATTATAAATGTGACAGCTGGTCTAATCAATATCCATCCATCAATTTATTTGGAGAGAAGTATTTTCCGTTGCTTGCCAATAGCGACCAATCACGGAAACCTCATAACGACCCAATCTGGGAATGTCATGTTGATAAGCTTGCTAAACTCGTTCTTGATAGCGATGAGAAACACCTCCTGAAGACCGGTGAAAAACTCGATCTCGGCCAGGGCTACAGCCTCCAGATCAAGCAAATCGACGTTGCTGGAGATAGGGCTTTGATCGAATTCGATAAAGATGGAAAATATGTAGATGACACTATCGTTTTAACTTATCCCAATGAGCATTATTGGACTTGTTTACGTGATAATATTCAAGGGGAAGACAATATTCCTGTCCTGAAAGTCTATGTTAGCAAAGTCTATCAGGACGGAAGCGATAGTATTGTCCAGATTGACGGGATCTGGCTAATTGATTATGCAAATGCCAGAACCCTTAAAATCGGGGATAAAATCGGAGAGTCCACGCTTAAAAAAATAGTTAGCGGGACAAATTCGTCTAACCTGGGAAGTCTTGCTTTCAAGAATACTCAAACTGTTGGTTCTTATTCACATGCCTCCAAAGAGGAACCGATCGTATCTAGTAACAAGAGTACAAGCCCATCTATTTCATGGCACCTGGACTTTTTGAAGTTTTTCACAAGCAAATTTTTAGATGAAGGAGAACCCGACTCTACAAAAGCATCAAACACCACAGTATAAAGAAAAAAATCAACAAACAATTTCCAGCTCTGTAGAAGTCCTCTTCAAATAGACAGAAACGGATCATCTTCAATTATCGAGAATCCAGCCCACATCTTGAATCACAGGTATTTAAGGCTACTCCAAGAAGATTTCTATAGAGCCCAATTTCCTGACTTCATGTTTTTATCAGTCTAGCAATAAAATTTGGGTCTTGTCGAAAGACTTTATATTGTTTTCCTCGTTTTTGATCGATAACGGTCAATGATTAGTGGAAACTATGCTAGATTTTGAGGATCCAACAAACTACTAAAAAACTGAGTGCAGTTAAGACACCCTGGACGAATCAAAGTCTGAAGGATGCTCTTAGCAACCTGTAGATAGAAGAAACAAGGAGGACAGTAAAGTGAAGAAATATAAAATAGTTGTACTTTTGGCTTTTACTCTATTAATTTCAATAGCAGTAAACACAGGAAGTGCAGCAGACAATAATTGCAGTAAAGCTAATATTTGCAATGTTGTTAGCACCCATTATAAATGCAGTACCTGGTCTAATGACGAGTATCCAGTAATCGATTTATTTGGGGAGAAAAATGTTCCACTGGTTGCCAATTACAACCCAATCTGGCAGTGTCACGTTAATAAACTTGCCAGGCTCGTTCTTGACAGTAACGCAACTTATACCCTCAAAGCTGGCGAAAAACTCGACCTTGGTCAGGGGTATGCTCTTGAAGTAAAGCAGATTGACATTGACGGAATGAAGGTTTGGCTTGAATTTACCAAGGATGGGAAATATGTTGCTGATCAAATTCTCTCGGTTAATACTGATAGCAACAAGACATGGACTGTTGCCCTTGACAATGTTCAGGGCGAAAATAATATTGTTGTCATGAAAGTTTATGTCAATCAGTTATTTGCGGGTGCAGTAGACAATATCGTTCGGATTGACGGAATCTGGCTGATTGACTATGAAAATGCCAGAACTCTTAATGTTGGAGATAAAATCGGAGGATTCACACTTCAGCAAATCATCAATGGAACTAATTCATCTAACCCTGGGAGCCTTGTTTTCGAAAAGGTTACGGAATTTCCTGTAAGCTGTAATGTTGTCAGTACCGATTATGAATGCGATAGTTGGTCTAATGAACAATACCCAGTAATCGATTTATTTGGAGAAAAAAACGTTCCATTGGTTGCCAATTATGACCCTATCTGGAAATGTCACGTTGACAAACTTACCAAACTCGTTCTGGATAGCGGTGACAAACACAGCCTGAAGGCAGGCGAAAAACTCGATCTCTGCAAGGGATACAGCATCCAGGTCAAGGAGATCGATGTTGATGGAAAGAAGGTTTGGCTTGAGTTCGATAAAAATGGAAAATACGTAGATGATACTATTATCTCAACTGATCCTGGTGACAATAATTGGACCTGTTATCTTGACAAAATTCAAGGTGAAGACAATGTTCCTGTCCTGAAAGTCCATGTTAGCGACGTATCCAGAAGTGGAGATGACAGTATTGTCAATATTGACGGAATCTGGCTGATTGACTATGCAAATGCCAGGACCCTTAAAATTGGAGATAAAATCGGAGGATTCACACTTGAGAAAATAGTCAATGGGACAAGTTCATCAAACCTTGGGAGCCTTGTTTTCGAAAAGATTACAGAATCTCCTGTAAGCCGTAACGTTGTTAGCACCAGTTATAAATGCAGTACCTGGTCTAATGAACGATACCCCTTAATCAATTTATTTGAAGAGAAGAACGTTCCATTGGTTGCCAATTACGACCCTATCTGGAAATGCCATGTTGACAAGGTTGCCAGGCTTGTTCTTGACAGCAGTGACAAATTCACCCTGAAGGCTGGCAGTAAACTTGGTCTTGGCCAGGGCTACAGTATCAAGGCCAGGCAGGTTGACGTTGACGGTAAAAAGGTTTGGCTTGAGTTCGATAAAAATGGAAAATACGTAGATGATACTATCCTTTCAACTGGTGAGAACTGGACTTGCTTCCTTGACAGTATTCAAGGCGAAGACCATGTTCCTGTTCTGAAAGTCCATATTAGCAACGTCTATCAGAGTGGAAACGACAGTATTGTTCAGATTGACGGGATCTGGCTGACTGACTATGCAAATGCCAGAACTCTTAACGTTGGAGATAAAATCGGAGGATTCACACTTGAGAATATCGTTAATGGAGTAAATAAATCTAACCTGGGAAGCCTTATTTTCAGAAAAATCTCAAATAGCTAACTACCTGCACCACCCACCTTAAAAACAAAAACATTACCCACCTTAAAAACAAACTAATGTATCGATTCCAGAACTAGTCCATCACTGAAAAAAATTCATTGTTAATGAATAAATTTAAAATTTCAAGTCCGTGAAGGTGTTTCGAAATCGATACATTGAAAAACACCATTGAAAGTTACAGCCTGATTTCCCAAGTTTCAAGATATAAATCGAATTTCACAGGTCTAATAGCCAGATGATTTAATTCCAAACTTAGAGCCTGAAGTTTATATGCTTAAAAAATTAGCATAATTCGACATCATGAGAAATTTGTGCACTTAAAAAGTGGAACTTAGGTTATGGCAGAAGAACGTATGTATATCAATAAAATTATAATAATTTCATTATGATAATTACATTATAATAGTGGACCACGTCACTATCATTAGACAAACACTGGCAGGGGAAAAAGATGAAAAATACAGTTATGTCAATGACACCGATTTCCACTTTTTCGCTTCCACTCTCATCTATTGCGAGATCTAATAAAGCAAACAGAAAATGCAACATTATAAATCTTTTTGGAATAACGACACTTTCTGTTTTTATATTGATAAGCGTCACAGGTGCATCACCATTTGCATATGTTGCAAATGTAGAGAGTAACAACGTTTCTATAATTGATACATTCACAGATACCGTTGCAGCCACAGTACCTGTAGGAAACTGTCCTCTGGGAGTTGAAGTCAGTTCTGATGGAACTAGAGTATATGTGGCAAACTGCATGAGCAATAGTGTTTCCGTAATTGACGCAACCAAAAATAAGGTAATAGGCACAGTCCGAGTAGGAAGCTATCCTGAGGGAGTTGCAGTCAATCCAGATGGAACGAAGGTATATGTTGTAAACGCTGCGAGCAACACTATCTCTGTAATTGACACGGCAACAAATGAAGTTACAGCCACAGTACCTGTAGGAAACTTGCCTGTGGATGTTGCAATCACCCCTGACGGAAGAATAGTATATGTGGCGAACTCCGGCATTCCTCCTGACTACCAAGGTAATATTTCTGTAATTGACACAGCAACAAACACTATTACAACGTCAGTAAATGTGGAAAAAGATCCACATGGAATTGTAGTCAACCCGGATGGAACAAAGGTGTATGTTGTTAACTCCAATGGTTATCCTTACTACAAAGGTACTGTTTCTGTAATTGACACTGCAACAAACAATGTTACAGCTACAGTGCCTGTAGGAAGCGCCCCATCTGGAATTGCAGTCAACCCAGATGGAACAAGAGTATATGTGGCGGTAGAAAATCCAGATGGATATTTTTTAGAACGCATAGGTGGTGTAACTGCAATTACAGGTGCTGTTGATGTAATTGACACAGCTAAATATGAGTTTATAGACAGAGTGAGTGTGGGATCAGCTCCTCAAGAAGTTGCAGTCACCCCAGATGGAAATAAGGTTTATGTAGTGAACTATGGGAGCAACACTACTTCTGTAATTGACACAGCCACAAATACTGTTAATACTACGATGCCCGTAGGAGGATCCCCTACTGCTGTCGGAATTGGTCCGGTAATAAAATCCAGTTCTATTATTGGATTAAACGGTACTTCTTTCTTAAACTCTAAAACTCGAACAAGGAACCAGACAAATAATACCGAAATTACAGCAAATGCAGGAGCAGCAGGTAAGCAGGAAAGATCTATCCCTACTCAAGCATCAATTCCTTTTCTAAACTCTATTTGGGTACTTATCTCAATTTTAGGAGCAGTTGCATTTGTAAGAAAGATGAAGTAATAATACGATTCTGTTGACACATCTTGTTATTTAACCTAGTAAACCTAAGCAAGGGGATTTTACATTTTCCCCTTACTTCTCAGTGCAAATTTCGATAAATTCAGTTGTCTGTTTATATTAGTGTATCGATTCCAGAATGAATCCATTATTGAAGGAAGAATTCGTTGATCAATGGATATGTCTTATAATTCAGATTTGTGAGCGTATTTTGGAATTAATACAATAGAACATACCATAAAGAGTTATAGCATAAGAACACGTGTTTATTAATTACATTATAATGTTGAACCACGTCACTATCATTAGACAAACACTGGCAGGGAAAGAAGATGAAAAGTAAAATTATATCAAGAACATCGATTTCCACTTTTTCGTTTCCAACCTCATCTATTGCAAGATCTAATAAAGCATGCGGAAGATGCAGCATCATAAAAGTTTTTGGAGTGGCGACACTTCTGGTTTTAATACTGGCGGGTGTCACAGTTGCATCACCGTTTGCATATGTTGCAAATACAGAGAGTAATAATATTTCTGTAATTGACACTGCAACAAACACCGTTACAGCGACAGTAAATGTTGGAAGCTGTCCGCAGGGAGTTGCAGTTAGCCCGGACGGAACAAGAGTATATGTGACAAACTGCCTGAACAATAGTGTCTCTGTAATTGACGCAACCGAAAATAAGTTAATAGGCACAGTCCGAGTAGGAAGCTATCCTCTTGGAGTTGCAGTCAATCCAGACGGAACAAAGGTGTATGTTGCGAACTCTCCGAGCAAAACTATCTCTGTAATTGATACGGCAACAAACAATGTTACAGCCACAGTAAAAGTAGGAAATTTGCCTAGGGATGTTGCAGTCGCCCCTGACGGAAAAAAGGTATATGCAGTGAACTTTAGCGAATACTCTGACTACCAAGGTAATGTTTCTGTAATTGACACGGCAACAAACACTATTACAGCAACAGTAAATGTAGAAAAAAGTCCAGAAGGAATAGCAGTCAGTCCGGATGGAACAAAGGTGTATGTGGTTAACTCTAATAGTCATCCTTACTACAACGGTACTGTTTCTGTAATTGACACGGCAACAAATAAAGTTACAGCGACAGTAAATGTTGGAAGCTGTCCACAGGGAATTGCAGTCAGTCCGAATGGAAAGAGGGTATATGTAACGGTAGATATGCCCGATGGATACTCAGGTAAAGGTGATATTGATGTAACTTCAACAGGTACTGTTGATGTAATTGACACGACCACAAATAAGGTTATAGACACAGTGAATGTGGGATTAACTCCTCATGAAGTTGCAGTCACACCAGATGGAAATAAGGTATACGTAGTAAACTATGGGAGCAACACTACTTCTGTAATTGACACAGCAACAAACAAAGTTAATACTACGGTGACCGTAGGAGGAGATCCTACTGCTGTGGGGATTGGTCCGGTGACAACTTCCAGTTCTACTGAGTCAAACAATACTTCTTTATTAGGCCATATAAGTCAAACCGAAAACCAGACAAATGATACCGGGATGACAGCAAATGCAGGAACAGCAAGTAAGGAGGAAAAAGAATCCATCCCTACTAAAGCATCAAAAGATACTCCTTTTCTAAGTCCTATTTGGGTACTTGTAGCAGTACTGGGGGCAGTTGCATTTGTAAAAAAGATGAGATAATATAGATTATGTTGACACATCTTATTATTTAACCCAGCAACCCTAAGCAAGGGAGAAAAATAAAATCTCCCTTGCTTCTCAATGCAAATTTCTAAAAATTCAGTTTTCTGCCTATATTAGTGTACCGATTCCAGAACTAATCCATTATGAAGGAAGGGTCCAGTGGTCAATGGATGACGTCTTATAGTCAGGTTTGTGAGCGTATTTTGGAACTAATACAATAGAACATACCATAAAGAGTTATAACATAAGAGGACTTGTTTATTAATTACATTGTAATGTTGAATCATGTCACTATCATTAGACAAACACTGGCAGGGAAAGAAGATGAAAAGTAAAATTATATCAAGGACACCGATTTCCACTTTTTCGCTTCCACTCTCATCTATTGCAAGATCTAATAAAGCAAACAGAGAATGCAACATTATATACACTTTTGGGATAGCAACACTTTCAATTTTAATATTAGCAGGTGTCGCAGGTGCATCACCATTTGCATATATTACAAACTTAGAGAGTAACAATGTTTCTGTAATTGACACTGCTACGGATACTGTTAAAGCTACGGTTAATGTAGGAACCGAGCCTTTTGGAGTCGCGGTCAGCTCGGACGGAACAAGAGTATATGTGACAAACTGCATGGGTAATAGTGTCTCAGTAATTGATGCAACCAAAAATAAGTTAATAGGCACAGTCCGAGTAGGA
>NZ_DAGK01000028.1:114586-126589 GCF_002495725.1 Methanosarcina sp. UBA411 | reverse complement strand
TCTGTAATTGACACTGCAACAAATACTGTTACGGCGACAGTGCCTCTGGGAAGCTTGCCACAAGGAATTGCAGTCAACCCAGATGGAACAAGAGTATATGTGGCGATAGAAAATCCAGGTGGATATTTTTTAGAACGCATAGGTGGTGTAACTGCAATTACAGGCGCTGTTGATGTAATTGACACAGCCAAAAACGAGTTTATAGACAGAGTGAGTGTGGGATCAGCTCCTCAAGAAGTTGCAGTCAACCCGGACGGAACTAAGGTGTATATAGTAAACTATGGGAGTAACACTACTTCTGTAATTGATACAGCTACAAACAAAGTTAACACTACGGTACACGTAGGAAGAGGTCCTGTTGCTGTGGAGATTGGTCCGGTAACAAAGTTCAGTTCTACTATGGACTCAAACAGTACTTCTTTTTTAAACCCTGTAAATCAAACCGAGAACCAGACAAATAATACCGGGATGAAAGCAAATGCAGGAACAGCAAGTAAGCAGGAAAGAGGATCTATCCCTACTAAAGCATCAAAAGATGCCCCTTTTCTAAGCCCTCTTTGGGTACTTGTAGCAGTACTGGGGACAGTTGCATTTGTAAGAATGATGAAGTAACAATGTGATTATGTTGACGCATCTTGTTATTTAACCCCGCAATTCTAAGCAAGTGAAGATTTACTTCTTTCCTTTGTTTTTGAATCAATCTTGAGTCTCATTTTGTAAAAAATTTTACATTCCTAAAATCAAGACCATTTGTTATATCCCACTTTCCGCAGTAAATTTTCAGATTTCATGATTTTTCCAACTATTGATTTTCAATTTAACATGGATTTATTGAACTTTTATGCAGAGGTAAAAGCAACTATATGATGTGTTTAGAGACCAAAAACTATATTATTCAATTTTCGCCAAGTGCCATTAATGTATAAATTACTTTGTTTCAAAAATGCTATCAGGAAAAATGCTGATTTTCGAAAAAATACTGCGAAATGTAGGTTATATTGTATTCTTTAATATCTTTAAAACATGCTTTACTACTCTTTTTCTTATTCTGTGTCTTTAATATTCATTTTTACTTTTTTCAAAATATCTGGGCTATTTTTCCAGAATTGGTTAGTTTTCTAGAGCCCAGATTTTAGTTCGTCGTTTGAACTTGATCATTACCAGTAGAACAACCTGCTGAGAGTTAATCTCAAAAGAATTACGAGGAGAATTTTTCAACTTAATCTTCAACAAGCTCGATGGCATCTTCTGGGCAGGCTTCCACACACTGGTTACATTCGATGCAATTTTCCGGGCGGGCGACAACTGCCCTTTTTACTCGATCAATTTCGTCAATATCAAAAACTTCTGCAGGGCAGACTTCATAGCAGGCAAGAGCTCCGGTACACTTTTTATAGTCGATTACTGGGTGCATTCTTCCTCCTCCAATTTTACTGAATCTCAACATTTACAGTCTCTGAAGTTTCCCTGTAAGGCACTATCACAAACAGTTTTCCGTCGCAGTATTTTGCGACTGCTTTTTGAGGGACAACTCCACAGCAGAATGCGTAAGTTCCTGCATATTCGACCCCCGTCTCTTCTCTTTTCGCTCTTATGAAAAATCCTTCTTCAACCATCTTTAATTCAATATTCTCTTTCTTTACTCCCGGTAGATTAATCTGAATTTCCAGATTTCCTTTGTCATCGGAACACGAAAATACATCAGGCGACATTTTTACCATTGCCATACTACCCCTCCAGATAATTCTTTCCCCGTGAAACATATAAATTAATTAAATTTGTCTATATATTAGAGAATTTAATATAAGGGCGTTAAGACATCTAAATTCCGGATGTTATATTACCCCGTTCCGGGCATCTATTACATAACAATAGATATTTCTTTTGCCGTTTATGCAACCTAGATATTCTAGTCTTTTTTATCCAATTTATTATTCCTAAACGCCACACAAACCCCAATAATAAAGTAAGGATTTCGATATTTATAATTTATGACTATATTGAATCTGTATATTAGTTTACAGACCGTGTTACTATGATTTCTAATGGATAAAATAGCCGGGTAACAAAATTAATTCCTAGACTCTCAAGTAAGAGCCTACAAACTGATAATTCACTGCTAGTAAGTTTTCGTCACCCTTTTTGCTAGGATATCACTGTCATATGGAAATTTCAGCTCCATAAATGACGATTTTTGTCAATGAAAGCATGCTGAGTTTCTACCTTTGAGCGAGTGTAAATAAGGGCTGCAGGATGATAGAGTTTCAGGATAGTTCTTCCTTCATGTTCTACAGGAGCTCCCCATTCGAGCTTTCTTTCGGGGCAAAAGGACTTCTCGGCTGTGTTACCAAGAAGGATTATGATTTTAGGATTAAGTAGAATTATTTGTGCAAGAAGGAATGGTTTACAGCATTCGATCTCATTTACCTTAGGTCTTCGGTTTTCAGGCGGGTGGCATTTGACCGTATTTGTTACCATCCAATCTTCTTCAGAAAGCTCCATGTACTCGACCATTTTATCCAGTTCTTTTCCTGCTCTCCCGTAGAATGGAATCCCGGTTTCGTTTTCGCTTTTTCCGGGAGCTTCTCCTATAAAGAAAACTCTCGGATTACAGGATCCTTTTCCTATAACTCTCCGGATTGCACTTTTATGGAGCGGGCAGCGCGTGCATTTAATTATCTCTCTTCCAATAGTTTCGTATCCTGCTTCCACCATCATTCTTATTCTTTCTTCAAAGTCTCTACGGTTGTCTTTCTCATATGTCGTTGCTCTCTACCTCCTTCAAATTTTTCCTATAATCCGAAATTGTAGTCCGATACATTCTTAAATTATAAGGCTCTTTTTTGCTTCCAGCTTTTACATAAAATTTGTACCCCATTTCAGAGATCTGGATACAAACAAACTTATTTATGGAAAAAATCCTATGACAAACATAATAATGATAAGGAATTCTCTATAATTTACCTTCTAAATTTATTCTCTTACATATATAATATCTCATTCACAAAGGTGCGCTGAGGGTATGACTTCTAGAAACTTTCTTACAATCGATGATTTTGACACGCACGGAAAGACAATTCTTATAAGGGTTGACCTGAACTCTCCTATGGATCCGCAGGGCAATATTCTGGATGATATGCGGATCCGAAGCCATATTGCCACTTTGAAGGATCTTGAGGATGCAAAAGTTGTTTTGCTTGCGCACCAGAGCAGGCCCGGAAAAAAAGACTTCACTACAATGAAGCCTCATGCCAACCTGATGTCTAAATACCTTGGCAAGCAGGTTCTCTATGTGGATGATATTTTCGGAACTTACGCAAAGACCAGGATTGCTTCGATGGAAAATGGAGATGTCATCCTGCTTGAAAATGTAAGGTTCTATTCTGAAGAAAGCCTCGAAAGAACTCCAGCAGAACAGGCCAATACGTATCCGGTTAAAAAGCTGGCTCCCTTTGTGGATATCTTCCTTAACGATGCCTTCGCCGTATCTCACAGGTCTCATCTTTCCGTAGTCGGTTTTACTGAGGTTCTACCTACAGGAGCCGGAAGAGTTATGGAAAAAGAGCTTACATCTTTAGATCGAGTGACCAAAGGAGGAGAAAAACCAACTATTTTCGTGTTAGGGGGAGCAAAAGTGGATGATTCTCTCCGGGTGGCGGAAAATGTTCTTGCAAACGGAGGAGCTGACAGGGTACTCTTTACTGGAGTGGTAGCAAATGTGGTACTTGCAGCATCCGGTATAAATATCGGGAAAGTGAATCTAGACTTTATTAAGTCCCAGGGATACGAAGGCGAGATCGAAAAAGCAAAAGGTATGCTTGCGAAATTCAAGGATAAAATTGGCCTTCCAAAGGATGTGGCTTTGAACGATAATAAGAAACGGGTTGAAGTGCCTGTTTCGGAACTTAATTCCGATTCTCTCCCTATAAATGATATCGGGCTTGAAACCATCGTGAACTTTACCAATGAAATTGAAAATGCAAAAACTGTTGTCTTAAATGGCCCGGCAGGGGTTTCCGAAGTTGAGGATTTTGCCCTTGGAACACATGAGATTATAAAAGCTGCTACTAAATCCGAGTTTTCAATAATTGGTGGTGGGCATATTTCGGCAGAAGTCGACCACCTTGGCCTTGCGCACCGTTTCTCTCACATAAGCACAGGTGGTGGAGCACTGATTGATTATCTCTCAGGAGTAAAGCTTCCAGGTGTCGAGGCTCTCAAGGCTGCAGCTAAAAGATATGAGAAAGCTAGGGAAGTTTAAATTTCTTTTCCTACAGTTTATCACATTTAAAACAATGGCTTTCTATACGGCAGTTCTTTTCTGTCGAATTCCCTATTTTTTAAATCCTATTTTTTAATATTTCTTTCCATTTCCAGTTCTTAAAAATGAAATTTCGGAAATATACTTTTATCAGCTTCGATAAACATACTGTTATACTAGCTTCCACGTAGATATTATCATACTAACTGTAAGCGCTAAGATACGTAGCTGGCATTTGCAGCTAAACTGTAATGCTTACAGCTAATGCTGATCAGGTTTTAAGGCAAGAATATCAAAATAAAATTGAGGTGTTGGTTCAAATATGCTTACAGATATTGAAGGCAGAGCTGCAGTCAAACTTGCAAGGAAAACGATCGAATCATTCTTATCTGAAGAAAGGCTCCCGGAACCTCAAGAACTGGATTTTGAGCTTTCTCCGGTTTTCAGGGAGAAAAGAGGTGTCTTTGTCACACTTACGGAGAACGGGCTTCTGAGGGGCTGTATAGGTCATCCGTTTCCGGATTCCACACTTGAAGACGCAATTATGGATTCTGCAATCTCTGCGGCAACCCGTGACCCGCGTTTTCCGCCGGTAGGAGAAGACGAGCTGGATGAGATAGTTGTCGAGGTCACAATTCTCACTCCGCCTGAAAAGATTAATGCTCCTGCAGAAGAGCTTCCTGAGCATATAGAGATAGGGAAGCATGGACTTATTGTAAAACAGGGCTACTGTCAGGGCCTTTTGCTTCCTCAAGTCGCCCCTGAGCATAATATGGATTCTATAGAATTTTTGGGCCATACCTGCCTGAAAGCCGGCCTTTCGCCTGATGCCTGGCTCAAAGGAGCTGAAGTCTCCTGTTTCGAAGGACAGATTTTCAAGGAAAAAGAACCGCAGGGCGAGGTCGTTGAGGAAAATCTTTCAGGTGAATGATAGCTCTTTAAGTGCCGAAGAATTCTTCCAGTTTTTCAGAATTCTTATAGCTTACCAGAATCCTATGGTCGGGAAATTATGTACTCCGAACATAAAAAGCGATTAATAATCTAAACTTTTTGGAAAGTAATCTTTTTGGAAAGTTATGTGGAAATATTTGGATTTTTTTATTGAGGGCAGCCTGCGAGATTTCAGGATTCTGCTCCTGTGTTCGCAGGCACCCTTTGATGGTTGTTTCTTTCAGGCTGAAATCAAGATGAAATTCGTTTTATCCGGGTTGTGATTCCTAGTACTGAGTATCCGTATCCTGAGTACCGATTTATTCAATCTGAATTCTTTTTCCGGTTACGGATTTTATTTTTGGTAGGGTGACGGTTAAGACGCCGTTTTTGAGTTGCGCAGTTGCTCCTTCTTCGGTTACACCGTCTGGAAGAGGAATTTCACGGTAATACCGCATGAAAGCCCGTTCTTTTCTGAGGTAACCTTCTTTTTCGGCCTCTTCTTCTTTTTCTTTCCCTGCATTGATTACTAGGACATTGTCCCTGAGATCGAGCTCAACATTTTCCTTTTCAATCCCAGGCAGGTCAGTTGTTATAATTACCTTATTGTCTTCTTCCGCAACATCAGTCAGCGGGGAGAAAGTTCCTGTCCCAAATCGGCTTTCTAGTGCAGGAAAAGTCCTGAACATCTGTTCCATATAATTCTGCATTCTTCTGATTTCATCAAACGGGTCCCAGCTATATACATCACGGTCTGTTCTTTTTACTGGCAATTTCATATACAGATTCCTTCCTATTCTATTTCAAGATTCTTTGATCTCAAGCTTTTCTGACTTCAGACTTTTCTGATTTCGGGAGTGCTTTCTCTCAGTTTCCCGGTTTTACTTGGTCTTATAGTAGTGTTTGTGATCTGTAAATCTCGCTTTAACCTAGAACAGGTATTATCCTTCTCTTCTCTGAAAGATACGGAAGAGAAATAAAGCGGCGGAGGTCCTTTTTTCTCTTACCCGTTTCTTACAGAGACGATAATTGAGAGTTTAAGACTCTCATATCTTTTCATGGGAGGGATAAATCCGTTTTTTGAAGGTGGTATAGGTTCACCTTCGGTCTGTTCGCATATATCTATTAAGTAACTGATGGGCAACACTTACAGGTTTTACTTAATGCCTCTGTATAGTGGTTATTGCTGCTAAGTTACTACCCTATAGTTAGGGCTATTATTATTTATGTGTATCGCTTATTTTACCTTTGATATTCATGAAAATCAGTTATTCAAAAGAAAATTGCAAAATTATCAGGCAAAAAAGGTTCTGGAATAGATCTCCGATTTGCTTAAGTTCAGATCTTCTATTACTTTATATGGATTAAAACATTTGATAGTTGTAAAGTAGCCACGCCAAAAAGAGAAATTTCAAGCTAAGAATATTTCTAATAACAATTTTTCTAGTAACAAGTGCTTTTAATTTTATCTATGTTACCTTAATATTTAAGAAATTAATGGAGTTATTCGCTTAAACAGCGAAGAACCGAAATTCTTCCCACTCCATTAAAAGTTGCACGCAACCTGTGTACTCATCAACCTCTTCTCCGACTACTACAAATCCACACGCTTTGTAAAATTGCAGGGCACTCTCGTTTTTCTTGTATACTTTGAGGGAGAGCCTTCCTTTCTGGGTTTTTGCGTACTCAAGAAGAGCCATGCCAACTCCTTTACCTTGCATTTCCGGCGACACAAAAAGGGCGCAGACTTCTTCTCCAACAAGGGAAATGAATCCCGCAAGTTGCCCTTCTTCTTCAAAAACAAAGTTTTCGGCAAGTGGAAGGTACTTCTCCTTCATTGCGCTCTTTTGCAAAGCCCAAAACGAGGCTGGGATGAAGAAATGAGAAATGACGGAGGCTTCGTACCAGATCCTTACCATTTTTTCTAGATCGGTTTTATTGTAGCTTCTGATCAATTTATCAACTTTCCTTTGTATTTCTGATCAATTTATCAACTTTCCTTGTATTTCTGATCAATTTATCAACTACCCTTTATATTTCAGTTCAATTTTTGGTTTCCTCGTAATTTCCATCATTTATCAGTTTCTCTCCAATTAAAAATTATTTTACCAGATTTCCGTTTTTTAAGGCTTTTTTACTTATGTAAAGTTAAAGGATAACTTCATAAATCGAGTACTGTAACCTGAAGGAGTCTAAATATCCAGCTTCGTGAAAACTGTATGTAAAATATTTGGGAAAACACAAGTTATATATATAGTGAAAATAGTCTAAAAAATGCCAGACCGAAAGAGCTTCGGCCTGAAAAAGGGCTTTCATAAAAAGAAGTCCGAATCAAAAATAAAAAATCGGAAAAATTTCTATCATTTCATTCCATTGACTCGATTTGGTGGATCAAGTCACTGGTATATTTTTCGGAAAACTCCACTTGCGGACTGAGTGGGACGATCTTTACCAGTTTCCCATATCTGGATACGTACATATCAGGCCCATGTGAAGTTTTCACTTTTGTAAACGTGTATCCGTTCACAAAGGTCACTATTTTAACCTCCAGTAGTTATTATGTCAGGCATTCTATATTAAAATTTTTTTACCTAATAATCGTTATAGATTATAGCTTCTGCAACTGAATCTTTTCTCAACTTATCTCTATTTAGATATAATTACATATTTAATTAAAAAGAGCAGTTTTAACACATTATTAATATAATGGTTATCTTTATAACCCGCTTTTCAGGACTCATATTTTTCTTTTGATTTTGTTTCAATTGAAGCTGGTTTGGTGGAGGAAACAGTGACTTTAATTATTGGTTTTAAGGCTAGCTCTTGAGAATCTTACCAATTTTGCCTAACAAGAATGTAGTTTTAGCTATTAAATATTTCCAAAAGTAACTCTTTTTGAAACTGTCTCTTCTAAGAATATCTTTTAAAAATATGAATAATTGGTAAACAAAGTAAAAGCCAAAATTTATCAATATTTTTCAATTATTTTGACCAATTCATCTTCATCTCTGGCAAGGGCAACTATAGCCATTTCTACCATAAGATTAACAATTCCGTCAGAGAGAAACCTAAAATCAGTTCGAATTCCTATAATAGGCTTTTCCTTTGCATAAGCGTAGCCTATTTCCCAGGCTGTTCCTGAGTCTACATCCACACCATCAAGGACCGCAACTACAATGTCCGAATCATCCACACCTTCCACACATTTATTAAATATACATTCCTGATTTTGTTTTTCACGTTCATTCAACGTATCCTCTGCGTCTTCTTGGGGCAAAAAAACCGAAAAGCCCTTCTTGAGCAGCAAATCCTTCAATTTGCGGTTATATTCGAGTTCCGCATGGCTGAAAAGGGGGCCTGCAAGATAGATTCTTTTCTTACTGTTCATGATTTTTTTCTTCCTGACACTTATGAGGCTATGCATAACAAATTTTCTTATAGTAAGAGAGGCTCCAAAGATAAAATCATTTACCTGTCAACTTTCCGTTTCCGGTGATAAGTGCCTTAACAATTCTGACCTGGAATATACTTATATATTAAAAAATTTAAGTTTTACTGATTCAAAATTAAAAATATATTGCTTTCTATATAATTTATTAATGAAACTTATACAATTTAATTTCTGATTGAGTGTGGACGATTACCGCTCTGATAAATGTGGATAGTTTCCGTTATAAGACTTTCTTAATGATTAGTTATATCTAGTCAGACGTCCTGAGCCAGGAATCGTAAACAAGGGATATCTAGTTTCCTTTGTAGTTCGTTATAAAAAGATATCTAAAGATATTGATCATTACTATGATCTCCTTTGAAAAATGTGTTTAAGAAAAAGGCATAGTTCTGCAGCTGGAACCAGCTTTTTGGGAACAATCTTTCGAGCGAGCCGTTTGATATCGATTAATCGTAGAAACAGATTTTACATTTAGTTTTTCCAATAACAAATTTAATTATCTTGTATTAGTATTACACAGGCAGTGACACTTATGATCAAGGCTGGAATAATAGGAGCTTCGGGATATACGGGAGGAGAACTCCTGCGCTTGCTTGTCAATCATCCCAATGTCAAGCTGGAGCTGGCAACTTCCCGAAGCCTTGCAGGGAAGCCCGTAACGAGTACGCATAGGCATCTTGAAGGTTTTATTGACCTCAAGTATGAAAATCCTGATTCTGAAGATATCAGGGAGCGCTGTGACGTAGTTTTTCTTGCAGTACCTCACGGATCTGCCATGAACTATGTACCTGAACTGCTCGACGGTAACACCAAGGTTGTTGACCTTAGTGCAGACTACAGGCTTGAAACCTCGAGATTCGAAAAAATCTACGGAATGAAGCACAGTGATCCGAGGAATGCCGTTTATGGGCTTGTAGAGCTCCACCCTGAAGTTGTAAAAGAGAATTTCGTAGCAAACCCGGGATGTTTTCCTACAGGTGCAACCCTTGCAGCAGCTCCTCTTGCAGCAGCAGGACTTCTCGATATTGCGGTTTTTGATTCCAAAACAGGAATCTCAGGAGCTGGCATCTCACCCTCTCAAAACTCACATTATCCAAACCTCGCGGAAAATATTATCCCATACAAACTTACAGCCCACAGACACAGGGCTGAAATCGTTCAGGAGTTGACAAGGCTCGATGGAAAGCTCAGGAACATTAATTTCACCCCTCATATAATTCCATCTATCAGGGGAATCTTTACAACTGCTCACCTTTTTACAAAGGAAGCTCTCTCCACGGACGACTTAAAGACAATTTACGAGGAATTTTACAGGGATAGGTCGTTTGTAAGGTTCCCTTCAGGAGTTCCTTCCTTAACCGCAGTCAGAGGTTCTAATTTCTGCGATATAAGTTTTGAAGCGGATAAGGAAAACAACAGGGTTGTTGTGCTCTCGGCAATTGATAACCTGGTCAAAGGCGCATCAGGACAGGCTATCCAGAATATGAACCTCATGTTCGGTCTGGACGAGACAAGTGGGCTCTGGCTGCCTGCTGCGGCTCCGTAAACTAACCAAAGCAAGAAAATATAACTGGTAATGGATAAAGTAAAGAATAGAATTTATCTCAAGGGGTAGTCAGATGAAGGTAAAAGATGTTATGAACTCGAACGTTGTTTCCTGCAAGCCTGATGATACAGTCCGGGAAGCGGCAAGAGTATTGAAGGAAAATAATATCAGTGGAGCACCTGTCCTTGAAGGTGAAGAGCTTGTAGGAATAGTAAGTGAAGGGGACCTACTGAAACTGCTTATACTCCCTGAAAAGGGGGAACTCTGGCTTCCAAGCCCCTTTGAGGTTATAGAGGTTCCTATAAGGGAACTCTTTGGCTGGGAGGAAACAAAGAAGATGCTTTCTGATGTGGGTTCCACAAATATAGAAGAGATCATGACAAAGGATGTGCACACAATCTCTTCCGAGGCATCCGTAGAAGAAGCTTCCGAACATATGATAAGGCACAGGATCAATAGGCTTCCTGTAACTGAGGATAGCCGCGTAGTGGGGATTATTACGCGCGGCGATATCATTAAAGGTCTTGCAAAGCTCTGAGGGAAAAGGAGAGTTTTCATGAAGGAAATTGAAGGTGGAATCTGTGCAGTAAGGGGCGTGTCTGCAAACGGGATTAAAGTCGGAAAAATGGGACTGACTGTCATTCTTGCAGAAGGCCCTGCAGCAGGCGTCTTTACAAAAAATAAGGTGACCGCAGCTCCTGTTATTCTTAGTAAAGGAGTGATCGAAACCGAGCACCATCTTTCTGCCATAATTGCAAATAGCGGCAATGCTAACGCCTTTACAGGCGATGATGGCTTCCTGGATGCTATGGAAATGGCTACAATGCTTGCCCAAAAACTTGACCTTAAGCCTGACACGGTTGCAGTTGCTTCAACAGGAGTAATTGGCAGAAGGCTTGATGTCTCCTTAATCGGGGAACGCCTTCCTGAAGTCACTGCAGGCCTGGGCAGTTCTCCTGAGTGCAGCCGGGAAGCTGCAAAGGCAATCATGACCACGGATAGGGTCGTAAAAGAAGTAGCTATAGAGATGGACTGCGGGATCAGGATAGGTGCCATTGCCAAAGGTTCAGGGATGATCGAGCCCAACATGGGAACTATGCTCTGTTTTGCATACACCGATGCGAAAGTGCCTGCCGACGTCCTGGATGCTGCTCTTAGAATAGCAGTGGATAAAACTTTCAATATGGTCGTAGTTGACGGGGATACAAGCACTAACGACATGGTACTCCTTACCTCCACTTGCAAGTCTGGAGTCAAGCCCTGTATGGACTGCCTGGATGATTTTGAGGATGGGCTAATTTACGTTTTCACCAAGCTTGCAAAGATAATGGCAAAAGACGGAGAAGGCGCTACAAAACTTATTGAAGTCAGAGTAGTGGGCGCAAAAACCCATGAAGATGCTAAACTTGCTGCAAAGGCAATTGTACGCTCCCCTCTAGTTAAATCCGCAATTTTTGGAAAGGACCCCAACTGGGGAAGGGTTGTAGCCGCTGCAGGTTACTCAGGTGCAGAACTTGAACAAGAAAGGCTTTCCCTCTCTTTTTCAGGAGGAGGAGAAGAGGTTGAACTTGTAAAATCCGGCGAGATTTCTAGTTCTTCGGATCTCGAGCTTTTGAAAAAGATAATGGCAAATGAAGAAATTGTCATTACTCTTGATCTTAATATAGGAAAGGAGCAGGCAACAGCCTGGGGTTGCGACCTGACTTACGACTATGTCAAGATCAATGCCGAATATACGACTTAACACTGAGTACATAGCTTAATGCGGTATTGAATACAGACCTAATGCTATGACTTACTGTAATACATAACTGA
>NZ_DAGK01000028.1:65416-114374 GCF_002495725.1 Methanosarcina sp. UBA411 | reverse complement strand
GTAATACATAACTGAAGACTTACCGTAATGCATAACTGAAAAACGATATAATTGAAAAAACGGTAGAAGGAACTAGTAATGTAAGGAAGATTAGTTCGAAATGTAGCAAGATCATTTCGGGAAAAATCCTGGTTTCCCTGAATTCCTGAAAATTAATTCAGGTTCAGATCTATATTTTCAGGGGGTTTATTGAGTGGATATACAAGAATGGGAACAGCGCCACAAGGATGCTTTTTACAATTCCAAAAAGGCCCTTCCTTATCTGGAAGGTATGTTTGTAGCTTACAACAGTAATATAGACGCCATCAAACACCTTACAGATAAAGAACTATCCAGGCTTATAGGGCTTTTTAATGAGGCTGAGATTCAGGAAAGAATTGAGACATATCCAAGAGAAATTAAAGATCCTCTGGATTTCATGGCTCGCCTGATGATTTCCATGCGAGAGGGAAAAGCCGCTGAAATTCCTACCCATACCTCAGATATTCATGAATGGCTGAAAGAGCACCTGGGGTTTGACTATGCACGTATGGGCGGCCAGGCAGGAATAATTTCTAATCTTCTTGCTCGCCTCGGGATAAAAAAAGTGGTGGCGTATATTCCCTGGCTTTCCGAAGAACAGGCAGAGTATTTTGTGGATTCTGACAATCTTCTACATCCTAAGGTAGAAGGCGGAAAGGTCGTGCTTAAGCCCCCGCGAGAAGCCTTTAAATCCGGAACCGAGTCCAAAGTTAACTGGATTTTTGAGTATTCCAAAGGCCTGGAAATAAACTGCGGTGGAAGCAACTTCCAGGTGCCAAGAGATAACCGCCTTATAATCTCCTCCCGCCCGAAATGGATACGCTTGGATATGGACAGGGAAATCTATGAGCATCTAGACTCAATTTTTCCGATTGATGGAGCAATGCTTTCAGGTTACCAGATGATAAAAGAGCAGTACGAGGATGGGTCTACTTATAAGGACTATGTTTCTCACTCAGTGAAAGCTATTGAGAAACTCAAGGCTTTAAATCCTGAACTCCGCATCCATGTAGAGCTAACATCAATTCAGAACCGGGTAATAAGAAAAGCTATCCTGACAGAAATTGTTGCCAAACGTGTTCATTCCCTTGGTCTTGATACTGTGGAAGTGGCAAATGCTCTCAACGTCCTGGGGCATGAAGAACTCTCTTATTCCGTGATAAGAAAAGAAGAAACCGGGATAACTTCACTTTACCAGGGAGCTGTCCAGCTTTTAAAGGATCTGTCTCTTGAAAGAGTCCACGTTCATTCTCTTGGTTTTTACATATGTATCCTTGCCAAAGGCCATCCTCTTACGCTTAAAGAACACAGGGATGCCCTGCTCTTTTCTTCAGCCCTGGCCGGGGCCAAAGCCCTTAAAGGAAAAATTGAGAACCTTGAGGACGCAGAAGCAGGGCTGGAAGTTCCAGTTTCAAGTAAAGGCCTTGAAGACCTTGAGAACTTCAAGCTTTACTGTGTAGGGAAGAAACTCTGTACTTCTGAAGAGTTCGAGTACGGATATCTCTACGGGCCTGATCATGATGCGGTTTTAATCCCTTCCAAGGTGGTAGATAAGCCCAAAGCAACTGTCGGGATAGGCGATGCGATCTCGGCAGGAGCTTTTGCAGCCATGCTTGCAAGAATGAAGCAGAGGCAGGCGGGGAAATAAATTTTATTTCAATTAATCCGAAGCCTCCCATCGCCTCCTATTCCATGGATACAGGAACTGATTAGATGAACATACTTTGCGGATTTAATGTCAATATAGATTCGGTATACCGGATGAGCGGGGCCGAAGTTTCTGAACTACTGGATTCTTTCGGAGAGGCTGAAATCCTTGATAAAATCGAGAACCCACCCGGAGAAATCTTTTTGGAATCTGATTTTGTGGCAGGACTTGCTTATTGTATGAAAAACGGGTGCGGAGCCGAGTGGCTTGTTTTTGAGCAGTCAGTTTTTGAGTTCCTTAAAAACCGCTATTTTGGAAAATCCCTCGTAAGAATGGGCGGAAATGCCGGAATAATGGCAAATGCTCTTTCCCAGCTAGGCGCTTCCAGAGTAATTCCGAACGTTGCAGTACCTTCAAAAACTCAGCTCTCTCTTTTCTCAAAAAAAGCGATATATTTTCCGGAAGCCTCCTCACAGATAACGGAAAACGCAAGGGAAGAGCTTGATGAAAATAAAGGTGCTTTTTCCAGCAGCCAGGAACCTATACATTTCGTATTTGATTTTTCCGAGGGGGAAACATTTTCCCTGTACGGGACAGAGGTAAGGGTTCCGAGGGAAAATCGCTTTATAGCGACCTGTGACAATTTAAATCTTAGGCTCTTTGTCAATCCTGCGTTTGAGAAGTATGCCCTCCAATATGCCTGCGAGATCGATGGCGTACTTATATCGGGTTTTCATCTCCTGCTTGAGAACTATCCCAACGGCCTCACTTATAATACGATTCTTGATAATATTCTCTCCCAGATAAAAAGCTGGAAAACCAGAAACAATAAGCTTCAGATTCATCTGGAATTCGGGCATTTTGCAAGTAAAGAAATTGCGAATTCAGTCTTTGTGGAGTTTGCAAAATTTTCCGATAGCCTTGGGATGAACGAAGACGAGCTTGCAATGTTTTATAATCTACACGGAGTTCCGAGGGAAGGACTTCTGCATATGAAGGCTGATGCTATATCCAATGCAGCTTTCAGGCTGGCATCAAGGCGCGGGCTCAAGAAGCTCCTGATTCACACCAGGGAATTTGTACTGGCTGTCTTTAGAACTGATTTTAAATTTGATCCTAAACCGAATCCTGAACCAGAAACTGGATCTCAACCCAAAACTGAACTAGAAACTGAATCCGAAGTGCAGAGGACAGTTGGAGAAAAGCTTGAAGCCCTGGAGTTCGGAGTCCGGTGTGCAGGCGTGTATGCAGCTTCAGGCAGGCTTGAAGGGCGGGAATTCGTGAAAGAAGAGTCTTCGAAACTTCAGGAAAGCCCATTTGGAAGGAAACAAGTTGAAGTTTTCCTTAAAGCTTTTAATGGGAAAACTTTCGGGCATGGGGCTTATACTTTCATGGAAGGCTATATCATCTGCATGCTGCCCACACTGCTTTCCGGATCTCCTGTAACCACAGTCGGGCTGGGAGATACGTTAACTGCAGGGACTTTCCTAAGGGGGCTTGAGCTGGATGTACAGGCTTAAACCGGAACTTTTTGACCTTAATTATACGCTTGACTGCGGGCAGGTTTTTCGCTGGGAGCGGGAAGGAGACTGGTGGACAGGCGTTGTTGGGAACCAGGTTATACGGCTTTTGCAGGATAATGAACAACTAATTGTCGATTCAAAACTTCCGCCTAGTTTTCTTTCTCATTATTTCCGTTTTGACGACAACCTGCCTTCAATCTATGAAAGCATAAACCGGGACTTATTGATCGACAGGTCAATCCGAAAATACCGCGGCCTGCGGCTGATCCGACAGGATCCCTGGGAGTGTCTTATTTCTTATATGCTCGCAACAGCCTCAAGCATTCCTACAATCCAGAAACGAATTTACCTGCTCAGTCAATTTTTTGGGCAGGAACTCGAACCGGGCTATTTCAGTTTTCCTGATCCTGAAACTCTTGCAAACGCGGATCCAGCCGCGCTTGACAAATGCAAGCTGGGTTTCAGGACCCAGAATATAAAAGCCGCAGCCGAGGAAGTTGCTTCTGGCGAGCTGGATCTTGACGTACTTTTCCGCCTGGAATACAGGTATGCGCGGGAACGCCTTATGAGGCTTCGCGGCATAGGGGAAAAGGTTGCCGACTGCGTGCTACTTTTCGCTTTCGAGAAAATGGAAGCTTTTCCCGTAGATACCCACATCAGGCAGATCATCCAGCATTACCACATAGATGATAGTTACTTTGAAACCTGCAAAAACATGAGTTGTATGGGAGACTGGGGACGGGAATATTTCGGGCATTACTGCGGGTATGCCCAGGAGTATTTGTATTATCAGAAAAGGGTTGAAGGGTTTGTAAGTCTTTATTAAATCTCGCGGAAAAATTCTTCCTCAAGCGTGAAGAGGACAAAATTTCATCTAATTATTTACTCTTTTTAAAACGCAAAACTAAATTCTTTAATTCATCAATCCTGTCAGCCACAAATCTTGGAACATCTGTTTCCAACTCATAAGAGACAAGTAACGGAATTATTGGAATGGCAATTTTCAGTTTTTGAGTTGTACTCAAAGGAGAGTACAATTCGTAAAGCACTTCATCAATCTTCCCTTTCATTTCAGGTATATTGTTTTTAATTTCTTCTAAATTTTTTTGAATAGTATCAAGATATTCATGTGGATTCTGTAGTTCATCTACTGACGCTATTAATCTGTCAACTGAAAGCTGTAGATATTTAAACTCGTTTGAAAGTGAAGTTGTTTTTTCTTTGATCTCTTTGATATCTTGCACTACGTGATTTGGCATTGAGCTAAACATTGGTATTAGTCCAATAAGTCTTGAAACTATTTTGTATTGCTTTACAAGGTCGGTTTCATCTCGTATTCCTTCTATTTCCTCAAAAATATGTTCATAACCTTCTAGGTGTGGCATTCTCAGCCTGAAGATCTGGATTAGATCTTCAATATTTTGTGTCATTTCTCCTTGACTACTAATTTCCCATTTTTGAACTTCTTTATTAACAGCACATGCAATTTCTTCTGTATCAGTATTTTTAGATTCCTTGCACGCGATCTTTGCTTTCTTTTGAATTTCTTCGAGAAGCTCTTTTAGGTTTCTATCAAGGATAGGCAGTCCTTTTCTCATTGCTATTATTGCAAGAGGTGCTGTTTCTTCTGTTTCCATCATAAGTTCTGCTGCACGATCACAGTATTTCCTATAAAGATTAAGTTCACCTTTTTTTGTTTCTAAGTCCAGAATCTCGAGATTCTGGATTTCTTTTATCGCATTTGCAAGATTCTCAACAGTTTCAAAGAGCAATTCTTTGCTTTTTGAACTTCCAACAGCATATTTTGCTTCTGCAAGATATCTATTTACTTCTTTTGCCCCTTGTCCTTTGAAAATTATTGAATAGAATGAGCGGTAAAAAGGAAGGCAAAATCGAGATGGATTAAAATATATAGATTCCTGTGATGCTTTCTCAAAAAATACAATTGCTTTTTCTAATTCCTCTTTATAATCTTCTTCTTTTTCTGCTTGAGAAGCTTTGAATATGGAAACTTTTCCAAGAGAGTGACTTGCATAGACTCTCAACCAACTGTCTTCATCATTGGTTAATTTAATTAAATCATTCCATGCCTGTTGTTTATCTGGCATATAAGAAAATGCAGAACCAAGAGTCGAGACAGCCTTATACCTCACAGAACGGTATTCAACATTGGTTAATTTAATTAAGTCGTTCCACACCTGCTGTTTATCCGGCATGTGGGAAAATGCAGAACCAAGAGCCAAGGCGGCCTTAGATCTCACGTAACTGTTTTCATCATTGGCCAATTTATGTAAGTCATTCCACACTTGTTGTTTATCCGGCATATGGGTAAATGCAGAACTAAGAGATGAAACAGCCTCGTACCTCACAGAACGGTATTCATCATTTGTCAGTCTAAGTAAGTTGTTCCATGCCTGTTGCTTATCGGGCACTTGAGAAAACGCAGAACCAAGAGCTGAAATGGCCTTATACCTAACAGAAAAATCTTCATCATTAGCCAGTCTATTTAAGTCATTCCACACCTGTTGTTTATCGGGCAATGATGAAAAGTTATCTCTTAATTGATTCAATGCCTTGATACGTTTTATTGGATTCTTGCTAAGACATTGCTTATGAATTTCCTCTTGATCTATCAACTGCCCAACACCATAAGTTCCAATAAAACTTAATATTTAAAATGGTTTCTTTTTAATTTTGGAACTAACGATTAATATCCGCTAAAAAAGAATTCTTGTGGAAAAATTCTGCTTTGTGTAATCAACAGCTAATTGAGCATAATTTAGTTCTCATAACATTCTTTACATCCATTTTCTCAAAAAAACCCTGAAATTAGGATCTTTTAACCTGCAAATCCCAGCATTCTCTATAATCTCAAAGCCCTCGTTCACGCTCTGATGCACCTGTTTTCCAAGAGAGCAGCTCATGAGACGGTCTTCGAGAAGCCCTTTTGCCGTCGGGTATTTGCGCCGGATTTCAAAGACGTATTTTCCGTTTTCGATATAGCCACCGAAAACGTCAGCGGCCCCCTGATATTTTTCCTTGAACTTCTCGGCGTGTACTTTTACCCAGACCGGAGGGCCGACATGCTTTTTTACGTTTGGGAGGGTGCCTGAGATAAGTTCCAGCATAACTGCGGTTTCGGTTTTGCCTGACCAGACGCCGGTTTTTATCACTGTAAAATCATATTCTTTCAGAAGGGCAGCTACTGCCTGCTCCATTTTATAAAGTTGCGGGTAGAGTACGTCCTCTACCACATCGGGGGTTTTGAAGACGATTGCAAGCTGGGTGCTTTTTCGGCTTTCAAGCCTTTCCAGGATTTCACTGTCTTCTAGGGGCAGGAGAGAGGCTGGGAAGAAGAATCTAAGCTCTGGACTTTTCAGAAATTCCCGGCAGTGATCTATGAACATGCAGAATTTGTCAAGTGAAAGGGCTGCTGCCACGTTCCGCTTGGGGTCGGTAGGATCGACCACTACGAGAGGTTCTTCGTGCTCGATTTCCGAGTGATGCATTATATCAATTTTCTCGCCTGGCTTCCAGGAACAGGCAGCGCAGATGGTATTTTCAAAAGAACCGTAGTGAATCACCAGAAGTTCGGTCAGGTAGCCTGAAAAGCCCTGGGTTTTCAGTTCCGAGCCATAGACACCGCCCCCCCTCATAAACTGCTTCAAAAGCAGAACTTCATCTTCGTGCCCTTTTATGCGGGGTTTGACAAAATCGTTATGAAAAGGTGTCCTGTCAACTGCAGACTTGATCTGGGAAGCCGAGGCGACCCTAAAGCAGGGGACAAGATCAACATCAAAGCCTTTGTATATAATATTCAGGTAAGGGTGTTCGGCATGGCGATCTTCGGCATGCTCGGCGTGTTTTGCCACTTCTCTTGCAATTGCCATGCCCAGGGTTTCAAGTTCCTTCCTGGGGGTTTCCTCAGGAAAGCTTATAAAAACATCAATATCGTGAGTGCCTGAAAGCCAGGTGCCTCTGGCAGCGGAACCTACCATTTTTACGAGCACGTCAGGAATGCCGAGCTTTTCTGCTGCTGCTTTAACCTGTGAGGTTAGTTCTTCCTGGATTGCAAGGAGTTTTTCTCTTTCATTCTCAGTGGGTTTTATTCTCTTAAGCACTGTAAGCTTTAATTCTTCGGGAATACCTGTATACGTTTCCATGAAGGTGACGGCTCCATATTTTTGCTCGGCAGAGTGAATTTTTATGAATCTTATTATCTTTTCTGCTTATAAGTGTCAGAAATCGTCTCTTCAAACTTATAATTTGTGGATATCACATTAACTCTCAAGGAAAAGGGAGTTTTCGGATTTGTTTTCAAAACTTTATATTAAACCTGAACATAAGCCGCTTCTGAATGAATATGGTTCTAAATAAAAACTGGCTGCGATATAGATATTTCTAAATTACTGGACTTTCATCTGACAGAGTATGCTATGCATTTATTCTGGCATTAAAAAGATGGTTGAAAACAGCTTTACGTTTCAAAGTCTGAAATTCCTTCCTTTCCAATATTTAATTTTCTTAATCCGTAGTTTCTTAAAAATATTTTATCTTATACCCAAAAATTTTTTATTTGATGCATGAGATAATAGAAAACATATATAGTTGAATACCTTTGATATAACTCATGTAAGCGGGGGTATCCTGTTCAGGGTGTATTCCGGATGTTCAGGAAACTGTTTTTCCTATTTTTCCTTTCGGATTCCTGAAAGTTATGCTCCCGGTTAATAAAGTACAGAGGAGGCTTAATTTGGGGATTAAAAGCGATATAAAGATTTTATGTTTATTTCTGGCACTCGGGTTGCTGTGCATAAATGCGGCTGCACAGGCTTCAGATTCGACAGGTAATCGCATCTGGGATGAAAATGCAAATGAGAGCCTTACCTACACATGGACGCCTCAGACCTATTCGGGCTTTTATTATGATCTAGATACCGGAGAGGGTTCTGAGAATCTAACAGTCCAGCTCACTAAGGGCAGCCGGACAATTGGAGAGAAAAACCTGCAGTACGAAACAGTTCCCATACAGACCGATTTTGAGTATGGAAATTGGGGCTCTTATGAGGTCATAGGGTTTATGGCCGAGCGCTACTTTTCAGGGTACACCACAAACTCAAGCTTTGCAAAAGATGAGATTAGTGTTATCTCTGACGGGCAACTTTCAAAAGTCCTGATAGATACCGATGATAGGAAGTCCCTGTATACAGGTTCTTCTCTAGTTCTTGAAGAAGGGTATTCTCTGAATATGGTTGAGGTTGATATTAACGGAAATACTGTCAGGGTACAGCTTGAAAAGGACGGCAAGATAATCGACGAAGCTTTCCTGTCCTCCGATAGCAGCTATGTATATACAGCCGATCTCGGGGATACCAAAGATGTGCCTATAATTGCAGTCCATTTCGCTCAGATCTTCAGCGGCAGAGAAACTAATGCGGTTTTCGTGGAAGGAATTTTCCAGATCTCGGACCAATACTTACAGATCCAGAATGGAGATGAGTTCGGGGAAATGGAAGTCAGTTCCACTTCAAGTTCAGGCATAAAAATGAGAAACAGCGACTCGATCTCGCTTAGCAAGGGCGACACTATTGATGTCATGGGTAAACTGAGTTTTGTTGTGGCTGATGCCGACGATCTTCGTTTTGCCCCGATAGTTGAAACCTCCGAGCCCGGAACTTATGATTTAAGGGGAACCGTACACGATGATAAGTTTGATACTACGGTCTGGACGCCTTTTAACTTTGAAGGTTTCTACTATAATATTGACGAAAATGTCTCCACTGAAAGCCTTGTCATTGAAAAGCTCGATGGCAGGACAATTGGGGATGAAGACCTGGTCTATTCCACAAAGCCTGCAAATGTTGAATTTGAACATGAGGGCTGGGGAAGTTATGAGGTTGTCGGCTTCATGGCAGAGAAGTACTTTGCAGGATATCCTGAAAACACTCTTGGAAAGTCAAAGAGTGTAAGTGTACTTTCGGACAATGTCCTTTCAAAAGTTCTTATTGACGATAATGACAAAAAATCTCTGTTTACCGGCTCTTCTTTGGCTCTGGATAATGGCTATTCCCTTAAGGCAGCCGAGGTCGATGTTAATGGAAAAAGCGTACTCCTCGAGCTTTATAGGGATGGACAGCTCCTTGACTCGGGAATAGTTCCCCAGAATGGGGACTACGTTTACGAAGCCGATATAGGTGGGGCTGAAGATGTCCCGATGATCGCAGTCCATGTAAGTACGGTCTTCCGTTCCACCGAAACAGATGCCGTATTTGTAGAGGGAATCTTCCAGATCTCGGATGATTACCTGGAAATTTCGGAAGGAGATTCTTTCAGGGAAATGAAAATAAGTTCGATTTCCGACTCAGGCATCACAATGAAAAACAAGGACTCAATCTCCCTTTCAAAGGGTGATGTCATTGACCTGATGGGCAATGTCAAGTTCAGAGTTGCCGATTCTTCAGTCCTGCGCTTTTATCCCTTTGTCGAAGTCAAGACAGAGGCAGGAGAGCAGCTGGATATCGAAATGCCTGATGCGCTTGTAGTCGGAAAGCCAACCGAAATCCTGGTAACGGCGAGAAATGTTTCAGTCGGCGGGGTTGAACTCTCTATTGGAAACGAAAGCATAGGCACTACCGGAGACGGCGGGAATCTCACTTTTACTCCAAGTAGGGAAGGTAGATTCACTGTAACTGCGAGCCGGGAAGGTTATGTTCCAGGAACTAAGGATATAGACGTTCTCGCACAGGGAGTCTTGAAACTTTTGGTTTCAGTTTCACCTGAAACTGTCCGGGAAGGAGACCAGATTAGCATAAAGGTCACGGACTCTGTAGAAAACAAGCCTGTTGCCGGAGCAGATGTCTTTTTCGGCGGACAAAAAATTGACGCACAGACAGACGCAAACGGTATCACATCTTACTGGGTTACTGCGCCGGGTACGTATGTGGTAAATGCTACAAAGGCCGGTTATGAAGAAGGAGAAACCCAGATTGAGGTGACTGAGAAAGTCGCACAGTTCACATTTTCAAACCTCACGATACAGCCTACTTCAGTTGAAGCTGGAAATGCGGTAAATATCAGGGTAGATGCCATGAACAATGGAAGCGTTACAGGAGAATCCACAGTGGAATTGCTGGTTAATAACAAATCAGTTGATTCCGAGAACATAACTCTCAGTCCGGGTGAGAGCAAAGCACTCGAATTCTCGCACACTGAAAACGAGCCAGGGACATATACCGTTGAAGTAGGAGGCCTGAGCGAAAGTTATGAGGTGACAAAAAAAGCTCCTTTCTTCAGCGGGATGGCTACACTTGGAATACTCGCCACAGCCTTTGTTATCCTGCGGAAGAGAAGAAACTAATTAACGCGTCTGGCTTGTATTAAAGCTGTATGGGTTTTATTCTAAAAGTGAATATGGCTTTAATATAGTTTTAATGCCTGCGCTTCGGCAGAAGCTGGGAATAAGATTCAGGATTTCCGGCCTTCTGCTTTTTATTTTCACTTCTTTTCTCTATTTTTGTTCTATTTTTGTTCTATTTGGACTTCCTTTTGCTTTGATGAGAAACTCTTAGTTGGAAGCAGAAACGCTACAGAATAATGGTTGATTTTACAATGCTTTATTAAGACCCTATTCGGGAACATAAAAATGCTAAATTAAAAGAAAGAAGGATTAAGAAAATCCCTCATTCTTGAGAATTTATCTGTTCTTCCTGATAATGTAGGCGACTAACAGCAGTCCGAAGATTGCTGTGGCAATCTCAAAGCCAGGAGTTTTTTTCTCTGTTGCAGTGGTGTTTGCAGCAGCCGGAGTTTTTGTAACTGAGGTCTCCGTAGGAGTGCTCGCGTTTACACTTGGAGTTTCAGTAATGTTCGCAACCGGAGCTGGAGTAACACTTGTGTTATTGGTGCTTGTTGCGTTACTCGGAATGGTTGTTTCGTTACCGATTATCTGCTGAACGTATGGATAGTATCTGAGCTCATCGGAGTCGGCGACCTTGAAGTACATTCCCTGTCCTATTTCCTGATCAGAGTCTCTAGTCAGACTGAATGTATTTTTGTTATCGATGGTAATGGTAGGGCCGTTGATGGCTACATCATCAAGTTTGCCGAATTTATCACTAGTATTGATCTTCATGGCGTTTGCATAGTCAATGAGCCAGAGACCTTTAATCTGTGCAATGCTGTCGACTGTGCCCTGGAAGACCTGGTTGACATGGACCTTCAAGACAGGAACATTGTCTTCGCCCTGCACGTTGTCAACTTCGCAAGTCCAAGTATGATTTCCAGTATCAGTTGAGACGATCTGGTCATCCACATACTGTCCGTCCTTATCGAATTCAAGCCAGACCTTCTTACCATCAACATCTACCTGCTTAGCCTGGAGACTGTACCCACTGCCGAGGTCAAGGGTTTCGCCGGTTCTCATAGTGTACTTGTCGTCACTGTCAAGAACGAGCTTGGCAATCTTACTGGCGTCGTTGGGTTTCAGCGGGACATACTTCTGCGCAAAGAAGCCGAGAACTGGGTACGTTCCATTGAAAGCATCACTGGCTTCATAATCAACACTCTTTATAGTGGTGCTGTAGTTGAGGCCATTTTCAGGAATAGTTCTTCCGCTAATGCCAGAAACGCTCAAAGTTTCGGTTCCAACGTTCTTATTCAGATCGTAGAAGAAGCCAGCAAAGTTGTCTGAAGTCCAGGTGTAAGGCTGTGTGCCGGAAACAACGGTTCCTCTTATATCATAGGTTCCAGGAGTTGCTTGCTGCTTAAAGGCATAGAACCTGAGCGCATCGGAGTCAGCAACCCTGAAGTACAGCCCCTGTCCTATTTCCTTATCGGAGTCTCTAGTCAGACTGAATGTATTTTTGTTTTTGATGGTAATGGTGGGCCCATTGATGGCTACATCATCGAGTTTGCCGAATTTATCGCTAGTATTGATCTTTATGGCGTTTGCATAGTCAATGAGCCAGAGAGCATCAATCTGTGCAATGCTGTCGACTGTGCCCTGGAAGACCTGGTTGACATGGACCTTCAAGACAGGAACATTGTCTTCACCCTGCACGTTGTCAACTTCGCAGGTCCAGGTATGATTTCCAGTGTCAGTTGAGACGATCTGGTCATCCACATACTGTCCGTCCTTATCGAATTCAAGCCAGACCTTCTTACCATCAACATCTACCTGCTTAGCCTGGAGACTGTACCCACTGCCGAGGTCAAGGGTTTCGCCGGTTCTGAGGGTATATTTGGTATCACTGTCAAGAACGAGCTTGGCAAGCTTGCTGGCGTCGTTGGGTTTCAGCGGAATATACTTGTCTGCAAAGAAGCCAATCACGCTGTAATTGCCCCAGCCGACATCTTTATTCTTATATTCGCTCTGTCCGATTGTTGTTGTATATATTAAACCGTCCTCTCCTATAGTCCTGCCAGAAGTACCAACAACGTTCTTAATGGAAAGAGACTCGGTTGTCACATTGTCATCAATGTCGTAATAGAATGCTGCAAATTTGTTAGCATCCATTGTAATAGTTGTACCGTTACCATATGCAGTATTTGTAAGGATGTCGGTTAAACTTGTGCCATTGTACACAGGGCCGCGGATCTCAACTGTACTCACTACTGAGGTTGTATTATTCTCAGCCATTGCGGCGGATGCAAATACAGTCAGAAGCATGAGAGCTGCCAGTGCACTTGCTGCAAATCTCTTCATTTTATTGTTTCCCCCATATTTGTTAGATCTATCATTTGTAAGAAGAATTATCAGAATCAATAATGAAGGGATTTCACTATTCTTCATCAACCAAATTTTAGATTACGTCAATTGACGAAGATGGATTCACTTCTCCCCATCCCGAAAATTGGTTCACAGATTTTTATAAAATAGTGTCTTATATATCTTTTTTGGTCGTTAATTTATGTAATCTAAGGGAGCGTGGTGAATTTTCGATAATTATCGACGTAATCTGTAGATTATACCGTCAACTATACAGAACCTTAATTATTCGAATATTGCACTAATATTCGACAATTGTACTAATTTTCGAATAATGTACCAGAATAATTATTATATTTAGTGAGGAATAAAAAATGAAGGTTATTGCGGTGATAAATCGGGATCAACACCGCAAAATATCTTAGGCCTTCGTCATATGAGGATGTGGCGGGTTTTTCCAAGTTTCTTCCATGTTTCCCGCCACAATAAATAATTTAAACTTTTGTTCATTAAGCATAACAATTTTCGTCCATTTTTATCCGGTTGAATTTTAATGAAGTAGGACTTAGGGAACGAGACTAACCCATAACTTTGATCATTTAGCAGTACCTGATTGATGTTTTCCTTACGTTACCTACAACATCGCTTGTGGTTCGGTTTAAATGCCATACTGAAGGTCTCTTAAAGAAGTGTTAAGTTTACCGGAAAAGAATAGAAAAGCTATATTTCGATCACATTGAAATAATATCAACCAAGTGATGGATGACTAAACTACTTAGAGTTCTTGAATTCCCACGTCTCTATAAAACTATCAACCAGAGTATCGAGAAAACTTTCTTTATAGCATATAAGGAGTTCAACAACTGCGGTAGGATCAATGATTGTAAAGTTACTTATCCTTCCGGTTTTTTTTCTTTCAATTACTCCAGCTTCAACAAGTTTGTTCAGATTCCAGGAAATGGTTGAGGGTGAGAGACCAACAGCTAGAGAGAGATCTTTATTATTAAGGTCAGGATTATTGAGTAGTTGGATGAGAATGTGCCTGCAGCTGGATCTTCTTAACAAAGACAGTATTTTTCTCTCTTTTTCGTTTAAGTTCTTATCTATTACAAAATAGCGAAGGTAATCATCGTCATTTGAAGCTACTATCAGTTTTTTCTTTTCCAAATAATGAAGGTGATACTGCAAGCTGCCTACTACCAATTTCAGCCTTCGCTCGAGTTCTCTAAAGTGGACTCCAGGAGATTTGTTTATTTGTTCGTAAATTTTCCTTCTAGTCTCAAGATCTAGTTCCATTACTATCTTACCTTTTTGTGATCATAAAAAGGAAAAATAAAGCAGGCGCCGCGAATTTAGTAAACTTCCCCAAACCTCGGGTATTCACCCGCTTGAGGAAAAAATACTTGTTGCATCCAAGATCGATATGAAAATAATCTGCATTCAGTGTAGTAGAAAAATAAGTTAGGAATAAAGGTAACTGAACAATTACGATTTATTACAAAACAACGGCTGGTTCGTTATAAAATAATGGTTAATTTGGTGTCTGAAACGACAGCTTCAAATACTGAATTACGATTGTTGAATAGAATGTTTGAAGCTTTGAGCTCCTTTATTGCCGATTACGGTTACCTGAATCTCTTTGTCCTGAGCTTTCTGGCTTCCACAATTTTGCCATTAGGATCGGAAGCGCTGGTGGTAGCTCTCATTTATCAGGGATTTAATCCTTTTGCTGTTGTTCTAGTAGCGACTTCAGGTAATTATCTCGGATCATGCACAACGTACTATCTCGGGCTAAAAGGGCGTCCGGTACTTGAGAAATACCTTTCTCCTTCTCCTGAGAAGCTTGAGAAAAGTGAAAGGCTCTTTAAAAAATATGGCATCTACACCCTTCTTTTCACCTGGGTGCCAGGTATTGGAGACGCGATTACTATGGTTGCCGGGCTTATGCAGCTTCCTTTCCGATACTTCTCTATCCTTGTCTTCCTTGGAAAATTCGGGCGTTATTTTGCAATCGCTTATTTGACAGTCTTTTTTAGCAAGTGATTTGCGATTTCGAGATATATTTATTAATTCTTTCTTGAGTCTAATTTATTTAAATAATCTTTTTCCTGAACCTTATTCATTTAAGTAAACTTCTTCGTAAATTTTAATTTCATCCATCTTCTTATTTCCAGGTATATCTTCCAAAAATCCTTCTTTATACGGAGCAAATAGATATATTTATGTAATACGAAATACAATATTTAATTGTTAAAGCAAATTTAATTGATTTTATTGCTTTGATTTATTTTTATTGCCTGTCTTCCAGGTCTTTAAAAACGGGCTCAATGTCTAACTATAACCTCCATTTTTTATTTTTTGATCTTTTCTTTTTCTTTTCTTTTTTCTCATTTTGTACTCAATTTAACTTTACATTTCACAAAACACGATTACTTCAATAAATTTCCTTACTTTTGTCTTTCGGCATTGTACTGGATTTATATATTGTACTGAGTTTATCACGTGACCCACAATTTGCTTCTTTTAATCAGTGTTCTGATAATCAATGGGGTTTTCATTGTGATAATACTCTGAAACTCTGATGACTGCAGAGTAAAATGGATTATGGGGTATATTATGAACCAAAAAATTATTCTGAATCAAAAAAGGTAAGTGATAAGATTTCCATTGGTTTAAGTTTATTTTTTCCTTACTGCGGGATATCTGGAGGTTTGCTCGAGAGTATCTCCCTCGAGCGATATTTGGCAAGGTATTATACGGTTTTTGCGTGATTTTTTGGAGGTTTGCCTATTTGTATGTTTTAGAGATCTGCTCCAGTGTATCTGTTCTCGATTGATATTTGATAGATTCGAAAACCGGATTATAATTATTAAATTTTATTTTTAATTGTTATATTTTATTCTTCATCTATTGCACTGACATAACTGGGAAACAGGAGCATGTAATTTTCCTGATAAGATTTTCCATCCTCATTGATATCAAGACTCCATATAATCTCAGGTTTTCTTGTTATTGATCTTGTTTGAATCATCTAATTCCTCCGAATTCTATCTCATTCAAGAGTTTGCTCTTTTTCTATATAGGTGCACGTTTCCCGGGATTGAACATTCCCGGGATGAACACTAGCTTATTGCATGTCTGTTTGCTCTTGGATAGGGGATTGAGTTCCTACCCAATTTAACTAAACTCGAAAACTAAGTAAGGATATGGATTTGGGTAACGGATCTTAGCTTCAGGGGTAATGTAAATTTAGAAGTAGGGAGTATCATTTAGAGGTAAGAGGTAAAACTTATTAAAGAAAAGCGTGCTGTTTTGGCAGAAATGGATAGGATATAAAGCTTCCTGTTCTGGAGAGGAAAAAGCCAAGTTTTGTGAAAACTGACGTATAAATATAACTTAAGTTCTGAACTTAAGTTCTGTCCTCAATTTGCACTTCAATTTTTCCTCTTTTCCTGCAGTTGTTTTTCACATTTACTCATATGCTAGGATAGATTCATCCTTTTTTATTTTCATTTTCAGGACTATTTTTCTAAATTCCTCATAATTTTATATTATGTTATAAGGCTTTGTAATAATAAAATTTTAAAACTTATTAAATATTCTAATTTCATCCTGTCACTGAAAACTGGGTATTTATGAATTATTCCGTCCGTACAAAAAATCAACATCACAGTCGGGTATCACTCCTGGAAACAGTTTCAACACTGATTTTTAGTAATAAATCTCCAGTTTTTTGTTTCTTACAGGAAAACTGAATATAAACCGCCTGAGAGAAAAAGTCCCTTCCTATGGCATTTCTCCAAAAAAACGTATGAATCCCTGCATAAATAATTATTTTCTAAAGATAACTACTTATTTATAAAAGCGCCGCCAAGTTTGCTTGATGAGCTTATCCCGTAAATCAAAATTTGCTCTTTGAATTTAGTCTCTGGGTGACTGATCGAGCTTCTTATCGTGAAAGATCATCCTTATCAATCCCGAAAATCTTTGATTATCAGGAGCGAGATGGGGTTTGGGATCGGCTCGAAATAGAATACTATAAGGTGTCAGTATGTCCGAAAAGCATTCTAATTCTCATCCTCAGGAAAAGGAGGGCAGTTCCGAACAGCTCCATGAGAATATTCGAAAAAACAGACTTTTCACTTTCCTCTCTCGTTTTCACGCCCATTCTCATGATCACTCCTATACTCATTCCCACGGGCACAGCCACACTCATGGGACTGTGGACCCTTCCATACTTGCTACTAACAAAGGGCTCTGGGCAGTAAAATGGTCGTTTATCGGGCTGATGATCACAGCAGTTCTGCAAATTTTCATTGTTTCTATCTCGGGAAGTGTTGCCCTTCTTGCCGATACCATCCATAACTTCGGGGATGCATCAACTGCAATTCCTCTTGCAATAGCTTTTTCCCTGGCCAGAAGAAAACCAAGCAAACGTTTTTCCTACGGATACGGCAGGGTAGAGGACCTTGCAGGTATAATCATTGTTCTCCTTATCCTTTTCAGTGCCGCGGTTGCGGGTTATGAGTCTGTTAACCGCTTCTTGAATCCTCAGCCTGTTGAACATTTGCAGGCTGTAGTTGCTGCCGCAATTATAGGCTGTATTGGAAACGAGGTTGTGGCCCAGTTCAGGATGAAAGTCGGAAAGGAAATAGGGAGTGCAGCCCTTATTGCAGACGGATACCATGCCCGAGTGGACGGCTTTACCAGCCTTGCAGTCCTCATAGGAGCCATCGGAATCTGGTTGGGATATCCGATCATTGACCCTGTCATTGGAATGTTAATCACGATAAGCATCCTCAAAATCGTCTTTGATTCAAGCAAGCTAGTATTTACCCGTCTTCTTGACGGCGTTGAGCCCGAAGTCATCGATAAAGTAAAAAATATTACTGAAAGTGTAGAAGGAGTCTGTGAAGTCACGGACCTTAGAGTCCGCTGGATAGGACATCGGCTCCATGCGGAGATTAATGCTTCCGTTGCTCCTTCTCTTTCGGTTGGGGAGGGGCATGAAATCGCCAATGCAATAAGAGAAAAACTTCTTGAAAACTTTTCTTACCTTTCCGGCACCACTATCCATGTGGATCCTCTTACAGCTTCAGGGGAATGCTGTCACTGTGAGCCTGAGAATCGGGAAGTACTGCATGGAAAACAAAAACATGTTTTAAAGGCTTATTCCCAATGAGATCTTAAAAAAATTGTAGTTTTAGTTGGCTTTTTACTGTAAGAATCTTATCTTTCTAAAAACTTGTCTTAATTTCTTCTTCAGGTTCCGGTGAAATTGCCGGAACCTTCAGGCTATTTTCAAGTAAAAAATGCAATAATTTCCTCAAAATATTTTATTTTGCCCTTTATCTCAATTGATTGGGTAGTGTAGCGAAAGTTCTGAAAAATCATAAATCTCGAAAAGTTACTATACCAAATTGTGAGATCGTATCCAGAAATTCAACTTTGAATTTGTAGAAAATTGGTCTACTGTCGGTAAGTCTGATTACTAACTTATAGAAAAAAAGTAGTCAATCATTAACACTCAAAGAAAATCGATTCGTATATATTTATCTATTAAATTTTTATAAAGATTGCTATTGATGCTGTTTTATCTACTCTGAATAATTATTTTTATTTTTGAAGAATAAATCCCCCACTCTTTTTAGATTTAAACTTCAATTTTTCAATTTAAGGGTTTATTTTTTTCAGAGAATAACCCCGGTCTTGTATTTGTTGTCACTTTTATGAAATTTGTCTTCGTTACAGTATTGCTACCTGCCACATTGGTCACTGTAAGTGTAACCTTATAGTTTCCTTCCTGTAAATACTGATGTTTTGGACTCTGTTCTGATGAAGATGCTCCGTCTCCAAAACTCCATTTCCATGAAGTAGGTATTCCTGTGCTTTTGTCAGCAAAGGCAACCATTAATGGTGCTTTTCCTGAGGTAGGTTTCGCAGAAAATGAAGCAACTGGTTTTGTTACTGCTTTTATATAGTTTGTTTTTGTTACCGTGTTACTGTCTTTACCATTTGCTGCTGTAAGTTTAACAGTATAACTCCCTACTTTGGAATACTTATGCGTTGGATTCTGCTGGGTTGAAGATGTCCCGTCTCCAAAACTCCATTTCCATGAAGTCGGCGATCCTGTGCTCTTGTCAGTAAACTTGACTGTCAATGGGGCTTTTCCTGAAGTTGGAGATGCAGAAAATTCAGCAACCGGGGAGGTTGAAGTGGTAAAACTAAAGTCATCAATGACATAGTAATTGGCAGCACCATTAATGACTATACTTGAGATTCCTGACTTATTGCTTATGTTAAGATTATACATTATTGGGCCGTGGTTATAACCATCAGTGTCTGGGATGCCGGTTTTAGTCTCGATTAATGTACCATTTGCGTCATATGCATCAAGGTATAAGTTGTCTTTTGACCAGTAATAAACTTCAACGTCAGAAACCGGATTGGTAAAATTGGCCTGAATTCTACCATCAGTAAAACTACCTGCAACATTTATTCCTGATCGTGGTGGATATCCTTCAACGTTTAAACTCTGACCAGCTGTTAAAATTTGCGGATCCCCTGAAAAAATCACACCTAGGTCTATGTACTGATCGGAAATAACCGTCCACTCTGATAAATTTTCAAAATCAATTGTAGCAATGTCAGAGAAGAATATTGGATCCGATGAAAACTTCACACCTTGATCTTCGTGCTGATTACTAGCAAGTTCACTAGATAATAATGCCGCAGAATCACTTGCAGTATCTGTAGATGCCATAACCGGAAGAACTGATACTAACAAGAGAATGAGAACTGTTAGTAAAACCAATATTGGCGAATTTTTATTCATATTATACCCCTAAATATTATATGTTGTAATTTTTATTCTTATGAAGTTTTTGTGATAAACATAAATTTGCTTTATTTGTAATTCAGTTAAGTAATTTGTTAACCTAAAATGGCTATTCAAATCAACAGAAGACATCGATTTCCAAAGTTTGGGTTTACATAAATCACTACAAAAATAACACATTATTTACATTTTGTATATTGGAAAATCGATGTATTCTGTTTTCACCGAATACAGAAGAAAGCACGTTTTATTCTTATCCCCGTTTTTGCAGTACATTATGACACATATAAATATATAACATTTTGTAAATATATATTCTATACCTAAATATGTTTAATATGTTATATGGTCGTTCATAAATATTTATATAAAAGGTTCTTTTGCAAAAACTTCTGAATAAGCATGTAAATCGGGTTCTGTTGCAAAAATAATATTTTCTCAGTTTGATATTATTATAATTCTTATCTTTATGTGTCGTTTTCGCTTGAATGAATATGTTTAACTTTCCGGATTGTGGTAGTTTTTAATGATTTTGTGAAAAAGCCAGATTTTTTGCACCACGACCGGAAATACCATATTTAATTTGTTAATCAACATCATACTTAATTTGTCAATAAACATAATGGAATTGTTTAAATAATTACTATAAGAATTTGTAGCTGCTATAATTCGTTGTTGTATTACTTTGTTGGTTTGTCTACTCATTTCACAACATATCTTTAAGGGATCTAAAAAAATGAAAATGTTTTCCGCTATTATTCTATTTATGTTACTGTCACCTGAAATGGCTGGAGCAGCAAACCAAAATGATATCAACCAAGAGCTTCAGCAGGGAGGTAGAATTCACCTTCCTGCTGGAACTTATATTTTGACAGACTTAATAATTCTTCAATCTAACACCATTCTAGAAGGTGAACCTGGAACTGTAATCACAATTCCAGATCACGCTGGGTGGCCTGCATGGAAACCATTAATCTCAGGAAATCGTGTTCAAAATGTCACAATTCGAAATTTAGAGATTAATGCAAACAGCAACGGCAATTCAGAAACTCCACATGGTGCAGGGTTTTATAACTGCATCTATATGATCGATTGCGATAATGTGCAGGTTTATAACTGCACTTTTCACAATAGTTTGGGAGATGGCCTGAGAACCAAAAGATGTGAAAACATTAAATTTTATAATAATCTTGTTTACAGACTCGGGCATGAAGGCTTCTATGGTATTGATAGTCAATATATTGAATGCTTCAGTAATCGAATAACTACAAGAACAAACAGTGGCCTCAGGATCTGGAACTCTGCAAATGTCAGATTCCATGACAATGTTATAGATGCGCAATTGGATGCCGGTGGTGGCGATCCTGGCATCCAGATAGAAGATTCAAAAGGCACTGTAAGTAACGTGGAGATCTATAATAATGTCCTTAATAGAACATGGGGAAAAGGTGTTTGGTTAGTTGCCTATGATGCAGGAGTCTCAAACACTCAGGGGGTTCTGATTCATCACAATTTATTCTATGAAATCGGACAGAGTTATAATATTCCATCTACAGGAGGGATAGTCAACGATGGATTCCAGGACACTCAGATTTATAACAATATTTTTGATGGGGTGAAAAATAATGCTTTTAGAAATCAAGCCGGAGGACAAGGTACAATAATAAAAGATAATGTTTTTACAAATACAGCTCAACATACTGCAATTTCTCAGACGGGAACAGGGTATGCGATTGCTGATCTTGTAGGAGCAAACCTTTCTGTAGTTAACAACTGTTTTTACAATAATGAAAAGGGGGATGTATATCAAACAAGTTTTTCTAATTCCGATTTTAGAGATCCTAAAACTAATCAGATTTCTTCAGGTTGGATCTGGACAGGCTCAACATGGACATGTAATTATGTAAAACCAATGGGATTAGGCTCTGTTCCACTTACTACAACCATTAGGTTACAACTAATGGCAATAATATACAGCATATTGTATTGTACAACATTTGTACACCATTTTTAAATTTTTTTAAACTTAACGCAATATAAAGTATGTGATATTACTAATTTTTGCAGCACTAAAGTCCTTTAAAATTACTTCTTATACGATTTCTTATAATAAAGTCCTTTAAAATGCGATTTCTTATAAAAACGTGCTCGGTATAGACTCCGCGATATTTTCTGAAACGCAATATTTTTCCTGTAAAACTATTGAATTATCTGGCTGCCTGGAAACTTGCCGTTTTCAAGTTAGATAATCGTTATCTTGTTTCATATCTTATTACAGTTTATCACATTAGAAACATAATTTATTTATTACATTAGCTAAATATATCAAATGAGGTCAATCAATGATAGGCTCAAGTGAAATTATAATGATCTTTGGAGTACTCATACTTTGGATTCCTATAATTGTACTAGCTTTTCTGTCAATTAAATATCTCATTAACCGAAGCAAGACACACGTGTGTGAAGGAAAGTCTGCACTGGATACAGCAAAAGAAAGATATGCTAAAGGTGAAATTACAAAAGAGGAATTTGAAGAGATAAAAAATACTCTGATTTCAAAGTAGTAACCTTAAAAGTCTTTTATCTTTTGCGTTTGACTGGGGAGCGATTGTTAGATGAAGTTACTTTACGTATGATCTTACTGCAATTGAGAATATCTCCTGGGAAGGGTTGTATCCTTTTTCTTTATATTCAAATTTTTTGTCATATTCTTCTGCATCATTTTCATTAATTTCTAATACTGGACTATATTTATACTTCCAGTTATGCCCTTTAACAACTCCTTCTTTTAATTCTAAAGCAAGCATGCTGTAAGGGTATTCACCATTCATATCGCTAATATTGAAATCTTTGCTGCTTTTAAAACCGTGCTTGCAATAGTTACAGGGGTCACCGAATATAACAATTACATTTATTCCATCGTTTTTAGCAATATCAATTGTGTGGCGAATTAATGCAGTGCCTACGCCTTTCCGCTGATATTTTGGTAATACACTTATGGGACCAAAACTCGCAATTTCTATCTTAATTCCATCTTCCGAATACAACCAGGCTTTGGTGTACATAATGTTACCAATTATTTCACCATTATATTCTGCAACAAAATCAAGTTTCTTAATAAAATCAGGATGATTTCTCATAATATGTACTAAATAATGTTCATTACAGCCAGGTACATAGAGATTCCAAAATGCTTCTCTCGTTAAGTTTTCTACTTGATTAAAGTCCTCTATTTTTTCATTGCGAATTGTAATATCCATGATTAATTCCTTTTTATTGTTTTATTCGGCATAAATATCTGATTTATATTAATTACACAATTCAATGATATTAAATATTAGTATATTGGACTGTATAACGTTTAAATACAGCAGTTTTTGCCTAAGATTACTGCATTTTTCCTTTTGTCTCAATAAATAGCCTTCAATTATAACTCTATTCGAGAAAAAATACATGATTTTATGAAAACAACTGTATACTAAGTAATATAACTCCTGTGCAGCTACACATGATGACCAGATCACATAGCTTAATGAAGTTACATAGAAACAGGCTGTTTATATCAGAGCTTATTCAAGAAAACGGAAAGTTAAATACAAAGATTTTGCCTGAGACAACTGAGAAAAAACCACAATGGAAATTTTGGAAAACATAGGATAACTAATGGATTAGTTTAAGCAATCCACATTTTCATTTTTTACATAAGTCCCACATATATTTACATACGGACATGTCGGTTGATCTTCTTTTTCGAACCATTCTCTAGATAGACATCTTCCACTGTTAAAATCTATTGCTTCATATGGTGACACAAGTCTCAGATAAGCACGACCGTTAAAAATTCCACATACTTGTGTGGTTTCTTCATCTTTCAAGGTTTGGTTTAATGCATAATAAACAGACCCAAGAAACAGATTTACTTTTACTTCGTAATCAGAAAGCGTTTTAAATATATCCTCAGCTACAAGTATATTCCCTTCTTTATCTGCAAGACTACGATGGAAATAAGATATTTTTGGTTCAAGCTCTCCTTTTTTTCTTCTTTCAAGGTCACTGCAATATCCAATACTCGAATGATTTATTGCATCTCTGATGTTTTTCAATTTTGGGAACCAATCATTGTGTCCATCTGCTAATGCTTTTCTTATTTCAATTGGCACTCTTTCATCCATATGGACTAACTTTTTAACTTGGTTCCCACTAAGTTTTCCGACAGCGGCATATTTAAACAGTCTTGAAGTTGAGTCCGAGGGTACACATCGATAATTCCCATATACAGCTGCAATAACAGTCCGAGTACAATCCACCGAAGAATAAAGTTCACAAAACATACTATCAACAATAGCTGCTAATTCTTTATAACAAATAGCAGTGGAGTATCCTTTTTTAATCAACTCTTCATAATCTTTATCCAAGCCATGGACTAATCTTTTAGAAAGATTCATTAAAGTAATATACCGATCAAAATGCTCATATGTACCAGAAATAGCTGACTCCACGTCTTGGCTAAATGAATATGTTGAGCTATGAAAAAGCTTAAACTTCCAAATTTGTCCCCACAAATGAGGAACAAAACTAATGGGCGGTTTTAAACCAATTAAGTCATCTTTTTTATTCTCTTCTACCATAAACTTACATATAACATTTTTTTATTTATGTATATTGATTTTTATCAGCGGACAGATAAAGTAGATGAAGGAAACTTACATAGTCAAAATAAAATGAAAAATGAAAACCGTTTAATTTTTTCAATTTTGTTGCTTGTATGCTTTTCTAGACTCAGTTATTCTGCAACATATAAGATACAACACTTATGGCCGATTACCACCCAGTTAAATGTCTAAAACGAGAAAATAAGCACAAAAGCGAAGCGTTTCTATACTGGGAAAATATGGGTGAGCTTCTTATAACCAAATACAGGGGCTTAGAATCAGCCGTCTTTTACTCTCAAGTTAAGCCAGGATATACTCATGGATGTTTTGAAATCTTAGACGGTTTTTTCCTTTTTTACATGTATGTTCTTTTATGTTCGGTTTACACTTTTTTTAGCAGTTCTCTTGCTACACATTTTCCTGCATACAGCAATATAATTAAGCATGTCATAAAGAATCGGTGGTCTGGTCCTGGGAATGATATAAGTGGAAATGATATCGTGAGAACAATAAGTCCTAATGCAAACCACATAATTACTTTAGTTATCCAGTTTGATGAATCATTAGAATAAGCGCGTGTTATTTTATAGCGTGTCCACGTTCCTAGAAGAATAGATACCATAAAGGAAAATGCGGCTAGAAATAATATTGCTTTTATTAATGAACCGTTGTCAAATAATGTATCATTTTCATATTCATTAAAATTGATTGTTTCGATCGCATATACTAAGAGCCATAGTAGTAATGCAGAGAACCCGATAATTTGGATTATTCTATCTTTTGTAGAATATATAGATGGTTCGATTTTATTATAAGTCCGAAGACTTTCAGTACCCAATCAATCACCTTTCTCAAAACTTAACGATTAACCTTAGGCACGTCTTCCTAAATTTATCTTTCTATTTTTAAACAAATTTTTACTGAAGCTCTTCTGAACTCGATAATTCCATAGATAAGAGGAATATGTAATTTTTCACCAATTACCACCCAGTTAAATGTCTAAAACGAGAAAATAAGCACAAAAGCGAAGCGTTTCTGAACTGGATGGAATTATGGGGGAGCTTCTTATTATTAAATACAGGGCTTAGAATCAGCCGTCTTTTACTCTCAAGTTAAGCCAGGATTTACTCACAGCTTTTTTGAGATCTTTTCCATTACGTATTTTCCTAAATACGTCAATGCAATTAAGTATATACCAAAGAACCGGTCGGATTCTGGAAAAAATATAAGTGGAATTGGCATCGTAAGAAAAAATATTCCTAATGCAATCCATTTAACTGAATTAATTATCCATTTTGACTGGTCATTAGAATAAGAATTTATTTTATAGTATGCCCATATTCCTAGAAGAATAGATACCATAAAGGAAAACGTGGCTAAATATAATATTAATTTTATTGAATCGTCTTCGTATTGGTTAAAATTGATTGTTTTGATCTCGTATACTACGAGCCATATTAGTAATGCAGAGAACCCGATAATTTGGATTATTCTATCTTTTGTAGAAAATGATGATGGTTCAATTTTATTATAAGTCCGAAGACTTTTAGTACCCAATTAATCACCTTTCTCAAAAATTAACGATTAACCTTAGGCACGCCTTCCTAAATTTATCTTTCTATTTTCAAACAATTTTTTACTGAAGCTTTTCTGAACTCGATCATTTTTTACTCATGGATGTTTTGAAATCTTGGATGGCTTTTTCCTTTTTTACATGTATGTTATTTCGTGTTCAATTACCATTTTTTTAACATTTCTTCTCTTACGTATTTTCCTGCATACGTCAATGCAATTAAGTATGTCGTAAAGAATCTGTTGGATTCTGGGACTAATATGTATAAAATTGACAGCATGAAAACTAAAAGTCCGAATGTAAACCACTTAACTAATTTAATTGCCCAATTTGATGGATCATTGGAATAAACACGTTTTATTTTATAGCATGTCCACGTTCCTAGAAGAATAGACACCGTAAAGGTAAATGCGGCTAGAAATAATAATGCTTTTATTAATGAACCGTCGTTAAGTAAATAACCGTCTTCGTATTGGTTAAAATTGATTGCTTGGGCCGTGTATACTACTAGCCATAGTAGTAGTGCAGAGAACCCGATAATTTGGATTATTCTATCTTTTGTAGAAAATGAAGATGGTTCGATTTTATTATAAGTCCGAAGACTTTCAGTACCCAATTAATCACCTTTCTCAACACTTAACGATTAACCTTAGACATGTCTTCCTAAATTTATCTTTTTATTTATGCGTGCTAACTTTCTCTGTGGTGGTTTGCTCATTTTGACAAAAAACCTGCTTTGTTTGCTAAAATCTGCTTAAATTTGCTATCTAAGGACATCCAAAAAACCACTTTTCAGCTTAGGTAATTACAAGAGTTAATTAAAATCGACTATTATTCGTTTAACCATTGGAAATGTAATTTTAAATTACAGTAGTTGATGTACTTTATTTTGTACTTCATGTGCGTTAGTCTGCACCCAACAGAGCTTGACAGGATAAATCGAAAGAAGTAGAGCCATTTTCCAAGTCTATGTATCTATTAATTCAACTTATCTTGTTCTTCTCTAAATTTCTATCACCTTTGAAACATTCTTACATTAAAATTAATTTTGTAAGCTCTCACGCGCCTGCTTCTTCGTCACCGTAACCTTTATGTAAGGAATAACGCAATTTAACTTGTCTTAAACTCAGTAACGTTTACTTGAGTAGCTTGCTAGTTTGCTTGCGTGGTTCATTAGTTTACTTGAGTAGCTCATCATTTTGCCTGAGTAACTCCTTCATCTTTACCTGATATCCCGATGGTGATCCCATGCATATAATGGAAGGCTTTTTACCCACACCCTGGTGGCAGATCTGGTTTGCAGTATCCATTCCAGTGATACTGTTCGGAATTCATAAGTTGAATAGACTGGTAAATGAAAAACGTGAGATTTTACCTCTACTGGCTGTTGCAGGTGCGTTTATTTTCGTGCTGTCCTCCCTGAAATTACCTTCTATAAACGGGAGCTGCTCGCACCCCACAGGAACCGGGATTGCAGCAATCATGTTCGGGCCGGCAATCTCTGCAGTGCTTGGGATAATTGTTCTTATCTACCAGGCGCTTTTCCTTGCGCATGGGGGACTTATGCCTCTTGGAGCAAATGTTTTCTCAATGGGAATAGCAGGGCCTGTGGTTGCATATCTGATATACAGGGCGGGAATGAAAGCGAATCTTAACTTCTACGCCGTGGTTTTCCTTGCTACAGCCTTTGGGGATTGGGCAACCTATGTAACTACCTCTGTACAACTTGCTCTTGCATACCCTGCTGGAGATGTGCTTACCCTTGCAGGTTTTATGAGTTCATTCGGCAAATTTGCTGCAATCTTTGCAGTGACTCAGGTGCCCCTTGCAATCATGGAAGGTGCTGTCAGTGCCCTGCTCTTTAAATACGTCGTAAACGTCAAGAGCGATATTCTTGTGGAAATGAAAGTCATTGAAGACAAAGTTGTGAAAAAGTTGAAGGGGATTTCCGCATGAGCAGGAAACTGGAATTTATTGTACTTGCAATTCTCCTGATCTTTGCAGCTCAGTTCATCTACATGTCTTCAACTACTGACGCTGAGTACGGAGGAGCTGACGGAGAAGCTGAAAAAGTGATAAATGATATTACTGGCGGGACCTACGAACCAGCTGCAAAACCTTTCTGGGAACCACCAAGCGGAGAAATTGAAAGCTTGCTTTTCGGCCTTCAAGCAGCCATTGGGGCAGGAGTTCTCGGATACTTCTTTGGCTATTACAGGGCCAAGAAAAACTATGAAAACAAGCTTGGGTACAAAGAAAATGGTAAATCCGAGGGTGACAGGCACTCTTTATAATTTCTTCTTCCGCCATGTTTGTTTCCTCCTTTAAAGGGAGGAAAGTTTTTATCTTTTGCCTTTTATTTTTAACATTCATTTTTAGTCTTATCCACCATCCTTGGGGTTCCCTATGACCAACATTCTTGATGATTATGCCCTTATGAGCCCTCTCAGGCAACAAAATAACTGGTTGAAACTGGCAATAGTTCTTTTCGGGCTGCTTGTCGGAATCTCTTCCACATCCCCAGTCCCTTCTCTTTTCATAGCTCTCTGTATGAGCTTTACAACAATTGCTCTCGGGAAGGCTCCCTTAAAATTATACCTGAAACTTTTGCTCGCACCGGTAGGTTTTGCAGTCGTAGGTATCCTTATAATTGCCTTCTTCTCAGGTTCGGGGCAGGAATTGCTCTCCTTTAAATTTCTAGGGTATCCTCTATCAGTAAGGAAAGACGGGCTTGAGCTTGCCCTGCTAGTACTTGCAAGATCAATAAGCGGGATGTGCTGCCTTTACTTCCTGGCGCTGACAACACCAATGATCGAACTTTTTGCATTGCTTAAAGCTTCCAGGCTTCCTGAATCTTTTATAGAACTCTCCATGTTGATTTATCGATATATCTTCGTCTTTCTTGACATGGCTCTCTCCATCAGGTATGCTCAGACTGTAAGGCTAGGGTATTCAAGTTTCAGTCGGTCTCTCCATTCTCTGGGCATGCTTGGAAGTACGCTTTTTATCCGTTCCTGGGAACAGGGAGACAAGCTCTTCCTTGCTATGAATTCAAGATGTTATGATGGAAAAATGACGCTTTTCGAAGTGCACAGGCCTGTAGGAACTCCTGAATTACTTCTTACTTCAGCCTATTTTTTCCTGACTCTTGCACTTCTTTATCTAACAAAAAACGCATCTATTGTCTGAGGTAGAAGATTATGATTATCCTTGAGGCCAGGGGCCTTAAATATGCTTACCCTGACGGAACAGTGGCTGTTCAGGATCTGAATCTTGAAATTAAAAAAGGAAAAAAGATTTCTTTTGTAGGGCAGAACGGCTCAGGTAAATCTACACTTTTCCTGCTTCTAAACGGAACACTTAAACCAGCCGAGGGCGAAGTTCTTTTCCACGGCGTTCCATTCAAGTATGATTCAAAGTCGCTAAGGGATATCAGGAAATCCATAGGAATAGTTTTTCAGAATTCCGATGACCAGATTTTTGCTCCCACTGTATACCAGGATGTAGCCTTCGGGCCGGCAAATCTGGGCTACTCAAAAGAAAAGGTTGATGCCTGCGTTCAGCAGGCGCTTGAGTATGTGGGTCTCTCTCGTTTAAAAGATAAGCCGCCTCATCACCTAAGTGGAGGGCAGAAGAAACGCGTTGCAATTGCCGGGATTATGGCAATGGAACCAGAAGTGATCATCCTTGACGAACCTCTCTCTAATCTTGATCCTGTAGGCGCGGATGAAATTATAGAATTACTTAACGAATTTAATCACTTCGGAAGCACTATTATTATTTCAACGCATGATGTGGACCTGGCATATCGCTGGTCAGATTATGTATTCCTCCTATCAAACAGCAAAATCATAGGGCAGGGCACACCGTCAGATGTTTTCAAAGAGCCCGAACTCCTCAAAAAGGCCGGGCTCCGCCAGCCCACTACCCTTGAGATCTATCACGAAATCGAAAGGAGAGGGCTTGCATATGGTAGGAACTCCCCTAAAACCATACCTGAACTTGTCAATACCTTAAAACCTCTGGACCTTATGTGGGTTGATGTTCCTCCAAGAGTCCGGGAAGGAGACAGCCTGAACATTGGAGTTATGTATGGAGAATATGCGACCCAATCCCCTTATGAGGCTATTAACGCTACAGTTCTGCACATCCATCCTAATGGTAGGGCTATTGTTGAGTTAAAGCGCAAAGGGATCAAAGCCGGCGGAGTCCTGATTTACGATACTGATAATTATTCCCTACCAGAAATAAAACAAATTCTTAAGGAAGGAGAAATCGCCTTTGTTGGAGCAATGGGCAAGAAAAGTAAAACCCTAGCCGAGAAGGATGGAATCAGGCTGGATGTTTCCTCAGGGGTAATAGACAAATCTATCTTGATGGCGCTCTGTGGAAAACGCTGTCTTATCCTTACGGCTGGCGGTATGGTTGATCATGCCTCCAAAAGAATAAAGGAATATGTGGAAACAAGCGGGATAGAATTTACTGTTGGAGTGGTTAACAGAGAAGAAGGCTGTGCGTGGCTTGAGGAGACCGAGGGCAGCACTGAAATGCTAAAGATGTAATTTCTCCTCCTTCTTCTCTTCTCTTCTCTTCTCTCCTCTTTCTGGATTTTCTAGGTTTCACTAATTTCACTAATTTCACTATAACCGCTTGAATATATTGTAATTGATGGATAATCTAAAAATTCATTTTAAAGTTCATTTCTTTTTACACCGGATAGCCAGGTTAAGGAATAGATTCATAATATCTTAGCTCCAACACTATTTACAAGAGCAAATAATCGGATCATTCCAAAGCCTGGAGTTTTCCAGTCAGAAAAAAATGATCTGTCCCTTGTGAATGCTCTATTTGAACGGGGAGGTTTGATAGTATGCATAAAATGAATAAACTATCTATAGATAATTTGTACATTCCATCCAAGCTGCTAATTATAATAGGCGCTCTTAACTGGGGTCTTGTAGGGCTCCTTAACTTTGACCTTGTAGCGGCTATATTTGGAAAGAAATCTTTTGTCTCGCGGCTAATCTACACTCTTGTGGGCCTGGCTGGAGTCTGCATGATAATGAAATACAAGGCACAATGTTTAGTTAAGGGGCAGCCAAAGGGCGAGCGCAAATATAGCGGTAAGCAATACAGTTGGAGCGGGATTCAATAATATGGAAATTGCCTCTTCAATCGGATTTGCTTAGAATGTGTCTTTAAATGTTATCTAAATAATATGTGCTTGCAGCACCAAGTACATATTAATCTCTTTTACCTTAATCTCTTTTACCTGTAAGTTTTTTAAATTAAGTTCAGCAAAATAAAGCTCTGGCTCCCATGTCAAAGCATATTCGGAGTCTAATCCTAACTGGGTCTAAAACTAGCTTGTAATATCAGAGCTATCTGCTGGGTAGGTTTTCTTTCTATAAAATATTGTTAGAGAAATGTTTTAAGAAAAAGCAATTCATTATAATAATATTATTGCATTATAATTAGTCTTCAAGTGGGGTATCACGGCTATTAGTTCCAACGATCTTTAAATTTTTTCAATTATATTTATTGAAAGGGCGCATAGCTGTGATCATTTTCCAAGGTTGAAAAGGAAACTTTAGAAAAGGGGGATAACATGAGCACTCAGAGCCAGGTGGAAAGCAGGTCTCGCAAAATAAAAGGTAAAGCCAGAAAGACTACAGGAAAGGCTTGGTATGCAGTAAGAAGTATCGTGAAGATCCAGGAGGATGGACCATGAAGGGTATCGCAAGTCTTCCAGAACATCATGTAAGGGGTATTGCGAAAACACCATCAGCTCGCTCAAAAGGTCTCGGAGATATTGGAGAAGCTCTTGAGGAGGCTGTAGGCGGTCTCGCTAGTAATTTACAGGGAGCCGTAAGCAATCTAACAGAAGAGACTACTGGGACTGGAGGTGGCCTAGGAGGAGTCATCACCAATACCCTTGTAGGCGAGCTTACCAAAAATACAGGGGGTCTTATAGATAAGCTCACAAAAAGTGCCGAAGGCTTTGTAGATGAGCTCACCAAGACCCTTACAGATAAGCTCATCAAAGCCCTTACGGATGAACTCACCAAAATTACAGGAGGCCTTACAGATGAGTTCACCAAAACTGTAGGAAGTTTTATAGATGAGCTTACCGACATAATTTTGGAGATCGCTTATGGAATCTCCAAGATATTGGAAAACTTACTGAAAAGGCTAGGTGTGGTCTCATAAACAATCTGTTGGCGTGCCAGAAATCGTACCGAGAAGTCTAAAGCTATTTTACTCAAATGGGAAAAATCTCTATTTTAAGAGAACTGTAAAAACTTTATTTTTTTATAGCTGTGTATAGTAACTAGAAAAAGAAAAGGGAGGTAAGCCTTTGGAAATTGATTTTTCTCAAAGCTGTGTTATGAGGGTAAGTATGTCCTGAACGGATTGCGTAACTGAATTCTTGTTATATCTCATAGTAAATTTGGCTCTGTAGAAAACCTATCTAAATCATCTACAATAGGCTGAAAACAAGGAAGTAAAAACAGGTTAAGCTATTCAGTTCTAATTAATGAAAATTCTTTATTTCAGAGGACTTCTACAGAACCGTAAATTTCCCTTAACATGAGTGCGTCTTCTTCTAGGATAGGGCTTTCAAGTATCACTCTTCCTCTGATTTTAAATTCTTTTAAGGCTTTCATAAGTTCGGGGTAATTGAGATCTGATTCTTTCAGGTTAAGATGCCGCTTTTCCCCATTCATGCCGTATTCTACTCCTGCGATATGCATGTGCATATTCAAAAGACCTTCCTTTCCAAGGCTTTCCTCGACCATGGAGAGAATTTCTGTAAACTCAGAATAAGAATTTTCCTTCCCTTCTCTTGCATGCAGATGGCAAAAATCAAGGCAAGGCAGGACTCTTTCGATTTCCGCGCTTAGCGAAAGCACTTCTTCAAGCGTTCCAAACTGCGTACGTTTGCCCATAGTTTCAGGGCGCAGGATTGCAGGGATTCCTTCGTTTCGGAGTTGTCCAGCAAGCTCTGAAAGAGCTTTTGACACGTTCTCAAAAGTATGTTTTTTGCTGCTTTTCTGATAAAATCCTGCATGAAGTACGACTGATTCGGCTCCGCAGAGGCTGCCTATTCTTGCGGCCTGGTAAATTCTTTCTATGCTCGCTTTTAATTTATCTTCTTCATAAGAATTTAGGTTGATATAATACGGGGCATGGACACTTAGGGCTACTTCTTCTTTCTTTGCAGTTTCCAGGACGTTTTTCGCCCCTTTTTCACTCATGCGCACTCCCTGGACAAACTCAAGCTCCATACAGTCAAGACCAAGTTCTCTTATCCGTTTGATTCCTGAAACACTGCTTGTTCCTTTTGTACTTCTCGGGATTCCTCCGGTTCCGAAAAGCAGGTGTTTTGAGGGCATTTTTAAGTATCCTTTCAGAAAATTCCCACGAAATCCTTTAGCTGCTTTGCCTTCTCAGGAGACAGCTTTTCGTCAATTACTGCAACCAGCTCTTCAAGGTCTTCCTCTACCAGAGATTGGACATCCTCCTTTCCTTCCAGGGCAAGCCCTACAAGGTAATCAAGTTCCTCAGGGTTCAGCCTCTCTAGCCTTTTCCTGAAGTCTTCAGGTGATTCGGCAAATTTGTGTGAAACCGGACGCAGGATAAAAGGAAACTGGTGACCTGCCTCCCTGGAGGTCAATCTTCCTCCGGCTTCAGGAGCAAGCTTGTTAAAAATCTCAATATCCTTCTGTGTAAACTCTCTGGGCATACTATCACTTTATGTTTCTATCCTAATTTATATCTATTTTAATATAAATGTAATTGAGTCTAACTCTTAGTGTTAGTTAAACTGTTTATTTCTAGTTAGACTGTGAAGTGCTCAATGCTTAATGTTCTCTTTCAGTCTGCCGTGCCTGTCAATTTCACCTTTTGCAATCCTTGTCGAGGAAATTGGGATTCCGTCTTCAGCCATTACATATTCAACGTATACGATTTCAAGGGGCTTCTTTCCTTTTTCTTCCCTGATTCTATTCATTTTAAGGGCGACTGGATACGTCTCAGGAGAGACAATTATATAATCGAAATTCTCTTCGAGAGCAGGGCCGTAGGGGTCATTCAGCTTTGTAATCTCATATTTGTCATCTGGAATTCCCATTTCTCTTATGTATTGCAGCAGCCAGTTTCTCCTTTTTTCATAATTATCAACGCTGTGGCTTTTACTTAGCATCTCGTCCGAGGTAAGCCCTATGTGGACTTTTCCATCCTTTGCTATCTCAAATGCTTTTTTAATCAGTTTGGCGTGGCCGTCATGAAAATATTGAAACGTACCGCCGACTGCGACCTTTGGCATGATGGGTGATAATCTACTAAGTAAAAAGAATTTTTGGTTTTTTCCGGTTTTTTAGATATTTTCACTTATTTTCTCTCTTTTTCCTCTTATTCTTCTCTTTTCCCTCTCTTTTCTCTCTTCCTTATTTTTTCTGGGCTTTTAAATGTGAGTGCCAGAAAAAGCTCTCTTATTTTTCCTCTATTTGTCAGGTTCCCCAACAATATAACCGTGATTTAGAGGCGCTTTAAAACACTTTCACCCCGCTTACTCTAGTTATTTATACATGCAAAACTATTGTGGAGCAACTGTTATGCACCTTATACAAACATGTGCATCTTAGGAGAATTGTAATGAGCGAAATAGCACTCGAAGAGCTGCCCGGAGTTGGCCCTGCAACAGCAGAAAAACTCAAAGAAGCCGGATTTAATACTGTTGAAGCGGTGGCTGTAGCCTCTCCTTCTGAACTTGCAACTACAGCTGAAATCGGAGAATCTACGGCTGCAAAAATCATCAATGCTGCAAGACAAGCTGCTGATATTGGAGGTTTTGAGACCGGAGACGTCGTGCTTGAAAGGCGGAAAATGGTAGGCAAGCTGACGACCGGTTGTACGGAATTTGATGAAATGATGGGCGGGGGCATAGAAACCCAGGCAATTACCGAACTGTACGGAGAGTTCGGTTCCGGGAAAACCCAGCTGGCCCACCAGCTTGCAGTTAATGTCCAGATGGACAGGGAGCACGGAGGGCTTAACGGTTCGGTTATTATCATAGACACTGAAAATACTTTCAGACCTGAAAGAATTGCCCAGATGGTAAAAGGGCTTTCCGAGAAATACGGCATGGAGCTTGACCCAGAAGAGTTCCTCCAGAATATCCATGTCGCAAGAGCATACAATTCCAATCACCAGATCCTTCTTGTGGATTCTGCAACAGATCTGGCAAACGAGCTCCGGGATATGGGAAAACCCGTTCGCTTGCTGATTGTTGACTCTCTTATGGCTCATTTCAGGGCTGAATATGTAGGAAGGGGAACCCTTGCCGACCGGCAGCAGAAACTTAATAAGCACATGCACGGCCTTCTCCGCTTCGGGGACTTATTTAATGCCTGCGTGGTTGTAACAAATCAGGTCATGGCAAAACCCGATGCCTTTTTCGGTGATCCCACAAGGCCTGTCGGAGGACACGTAGTCGGACACACAGCAACCTTCAGGCTTTACCTGCGGAAATCCAAAGGAGATAAAAGGATTATACGTCTTGTGGATTCTCCTAACCTGCCCGAAGGAGAAGCGGTTATCGCAGTTACTACAGCCGGACTCACAGACCAGTGAAAGTAAGAATCAAGCCGGGTAAGGAAACATTTTATCTATCCTTACCCAATCTTTTTTATGAGATTCAAAGCCATTGTTGCCGATATTGACGGTACAATCACCTGCGAGAAAAGGGAACTTCATCTGGGGGCCATGAAAAAAATCCGTTCTCTTAAAGTCCCGGTCATGCTTGCCACAGGAAATACTCTGTGTTATGCAAGGACAGCCTCAAGGCTTATTGGCCTCGATGGTGCAGTAATTGCAGAAAACGGAGGGGCTATTACTATTCGCTTCGATTTGCAGGGCACTTTTGAGGAAAGCCTTGAGGAATGCGAGAAGGCCTATTCTTTTCTTTCTGAATATTTCAAGCTAACCAAACTTGATCCTTTATACCGAAAAACCGAGATTGCCCTCCGGAGAGATTTTGATCTCGAAAAAGCCAGAACTCTTCTCAAAACCCAGAATCTGGACGTCGAAATGGTTGATACTAAATATGCCATCCATATCAAGAGCACGAAAATCAATAAAGGGGTCGGCCTCATGAAACTTGCAAGCATAATGGGGTTGAAATCCGAAGATTTCGTAGCCATAGGAGATTCAGAAAACGACGTGGAGATGTTTGAAGTCTCAGGTTTTGGGATTGCCGTCGGAAACGGGGACGAAATTATAAAGGAAGCTGCGGATTATGTGACAGAAGCTTCATTTGGGGACGGGACCGTAGAAGCTCTTGAATTTCTCGAATCAAAAGGCTGGATTTAAAAAGCGTCGCTATTTCTACTTCCCCTGAAGCTCTCTGAGGATCCCCTCTGAAGCCCTCTATATCAATTTTTATATTTTAAACAACTCTTTCAGCCCTAGATCCCACTGAATCCATAATTCTTTCATGTTATTACTTTTCTTTAATAATTCAATAACAGTCGGATTGGGCTCTGTGAAGATTCCGGGATGGTCTTCTTCCCCAAGCTCTTTACTAACGGGCTTGGAAAGCTTTTCTTCGTATATGGAAAACTGAGCGTCACGGCCTGGCTTGTTACCTCTTGCATCTAACCGTATCCATTTATCCAGATCTTTTAAATATACTGCATTTAGACCATGCAAGAATTTTATGTTAACATCACGACTTGAGGAAAGTTTTTGATAACAGAATCCAGCTGGCACCCCGAAATATCTCAGCATGGCTGCAAACAGATGGGCTTTGGCACAGCAGATCCCATGGCCAGCTTCCAGAACCTCTGATGCCTTGCAGGTAACCTCCTGTGTACCTATATCCCCTGAATGATGAACATCGTCCCTAACAAACTCGTAAATTTTCTTAATTAAGCTGATTTCATCATTGGTGCCTTCTTTTAATTCAAGGCATTTATCAACGATTAGCTTATGATCATAGTCTATGACGTCGCTTTTTTTGAGGTAATCCTGAATATTATTACTTTCAGTGTGCATCTTACCTACCTATCAATAGCTACTTCAATAATTCTTCGATATAAATTTGAATCTTACAGGGATCTATTCTTTTATTTGTATAAATATATAAATAATCAAAATATCATTTCAAAAGGATTTACCAAACAAAAATAAACAGTATTGAAGGGCACATTGTTTGATAAACGTTCTTTCTGAATTCTCTTTTCAGGATGCATTAGCCGAATCAAGCTAAAGGAGATCCAAAAATTGAGAGTGGGGTAACGATATGTTAGAGGATGAAACTTTAGGGGATAAAAAGGTAGAGGATGAAGTCCAAACTATGCAAAGAAATGTCGAAAAAGATTTATTCTATGAACAATCCAAAATTCTGGATAGATATTATTCACTGATAACCCTGATAATTACAACATTTGGTTTCATTATTACGGCTCTTACTTTTTTTTTAGGCAGATTGACCCCTAACATCAGTGAAGCTCTCCGTTCTTATCATGTCTTTTTTTCTTTTTTGTGTTTATTTATGGCTTTTTTGATCTCAATAATTAATGTGCTGGCAATATTTCATCACAGAAAGCTAGTAAGAAGGGGTAATACGGTAGTATATAGAGAATCTGATGAATTGGTAAATAATAATTTGAGATTATATCTCGATATCTCAAGGCAAAAAAATTACTATGTAATTGCAGTTACTCTTATTGGACTTGCACTCACATCCCTCTTTAACCATTTTTCTCAGCATCGTGTTATAGCCATTGTGCTTACAGCCGGATTTGTTTTGATTGTATTGTTGATAATACGTAATTCTCGCAGGTATCTTTGCTAATTTACGGCAAAGACGGCTTGATGTAACATATTGGAAAATGATAAGCGGATGAATTAAGAAAAAGAGGAGAATTTAAACTGTTGGCGCGAAATTAAATGCCAATCTCCATATACTCTTTTTTTCTCTTTCTTATAACCCCTCCCTGATCAAATTGATCAAATAAGCTCTTTTATCATCTTTCTCTTTTTGTTAAGATCCTGCCGAACGAAAAGAACATCTAAATTTGCGATCAAAAAGCTTACAGATCCGTTTCCGGATAGTAACGGAAATAAAAAAGAACTCACATGAACCCGAACTGTTACATACCGGCAGAGTTGGAGACTATCGGGTATTTTATCAAATTGGGTCGTCCCTGGCCACTAACACAAATCATGTACTCATCAAATTTATGAGTATGTTTCTTCGAAACCCTGTCCGAATAACAGGTTTAGAAAGCCATCTGGCTGCTGTTTGCCCCTTCGTAAAAAAAGCCGTCAATATGCTCAGTATTTTGCTCTTTACTGCTGATATGGTTCCTTTTGTTTTTCATAAATTCCGAAAAATTTTCATGTCTGAGCCTTCCAGATTAAAGTAATTTCCACCCTCAGCTTCCATCTTTTTTAACAAGTGAAGCAAAATGCTTTACCAGATAATCTTCTTCAACCCCAAAAATTACCTTGGGCATCCTTCGTTTTAGTTAAATTAGAAAAGACTATTTGGTTCTCGCCATGAGCGGTTCAAGAGGAAAAATAAAACTTAAAATTGTCCGCTTGAGAGTTAAAAAAGCAATTTTGCCCCTAATCCAGCCCTCTTGAGCGAATGAAGTGAGCGAAAAAGGCCCCGTCCTCCCGAAACGGAACTCGGGGAGCGAAAAGAGTCCCATGCTCCCAAAGCGGAACTCGGGAGCCACAACTCAACTCTTAAAGAGGGGCCGTTCTCCCAAGAAGGGATTCGGGCGAAAAGGAACCGAGAAACCGACTCGGGCTATTTAGTTTAGCTTTGCTTTCATTTTGTCTATTATTATATAGTCTTTAATGGCACTTACGGAATCGAAAGGAATGAGGATAAAGTTATCCGCTCTCCTGTACCTGGAAGTATCTAAATTGACATTCGGGGCGACCACCATGTCAATAATATTTCCCCCTTTAATCTCGACTACAACGTTGCTCAACGTTCCGATCTCTGTTCCGTCGGTAGCCATTACCTGCTTGTTAAAGAGGTTCCTTGCAAATTCCTTCGACATTTTTATCATATCTCCGTTCGCAGTGTATTATCGGTTTGGGTAAAGCTGGCTTTTAACTTTGAATATTTTATTTCATTTGAAACCAGGTTCTTTAAAACTTTTTCCTTTTAAAACTACTCACCTAAAGAGTTACTGGCTTAAATTCTTACCTGTTATTTTTACCAGTAACCCTTGCATGTAATTGCCTGTAATCTTTACCTGTAACCGATATAGCCAGCTGTTTCTGTGAGTCTTTGACCTCCTTTGAACTGTGCCTCGATCTTTTCGTAGAACTGAGCGATATTCTCCGTAATTGTGGGTTTTACCTTCTTCAGAGCTTCCCTGAAGTGTCTCATTTCTACATATTCTGTATCGAAGTTCTCCCTTAGAGCAATCATTACGGCTTCCCTGCACACAGACTCGATATCGGCACCAACGTAACCCTCAGTTACATCGGCAAGGTTTTCAAGGTCCACATCTTCAGCAAGGGGCGTATCCTTTGTATGGATCCTGAAGATTTTGAGCCTGCCTTTCCGGTCAGGAGAGCCTATGTAGACCAACCTGTCAAAACGGCCCGGGCGCAGGATTGCTGGGTCCAGCAGGTTAGGTCGATTGGTTGCGGCAATGACCACCACATCTCTAAGGGACTCAAGCCCATCCATCTCGGTCAGGAGCTGGTTAAGTACTCTCTCTGAAGTGCGGCTGTCCGTGGATTCCATCCCTGGCATAGAAGCAACCGAGTCGATCTCGTCAAAGAAAATCACACAGGGAGCGACCTGACGAGCTTTTCTGAAGGTTTCGCGGATAGCTTTTTCCGATTCTCCAAGCCACTTCGAGAACATCTCAGGCCCTTTGACACTAATGAAGTTCGCATTTGACTCCTTGGAAACGGCCTGGGCTATCAGAGTCTTTCCAGTTCCTGGCGGGCCGTAAAGCAGGATTCCTCTTGGAGCCTTTATGCCCATCCGAGCGAACTTTTCCGGATTTTTAATGGGCCATTCCACAGCCTCAATAATGGACTGCTTTGCTTCCTCGAGCCCTCCAACATCATCCCAGCCAACTGTGGGCATTTCCACATAAATTTCTCTAAGAGCCGAGGGCTCAGCCTCCATCAGGGCGTCTTCAAAGTTTTTCTTGGTTACTACGATTTTTTCCAGCCTTTCAGGCGGAATTGCTTCATTTTCCAGGTCAAGGTCAGGCAGATTTTCCCTAAGGCAGCGCATGGCAGCTTCCTGCACAAGAGCCAGCAGATCAGCACCTACAAAACCCTGCGTCCTTTCAGCTAGATACATCAAGTATTTATCTGTCTTTTCTTTCCTTTCCCTCTCAAGGGCAGCTTCATCAAGTTCGGTTTCGACTTTTCCGCTCTCCTCGTTTTCTCCATTTCTTTCTATAGGCATGCCTCTTGTATGAATCTGCAGGATCTCGTACCTATCCTTAGTATCAGGCACGCCGATATGGATTTCTCTGTCAAAGCGGCCTGGTCTCCGGAGTGCGGGGTCGATTGCATCAACACGGTTTGTGGCTCCTATAACCACAACCTGTCCTCTCTCTACCATCCCATCGAGCAGGGTCAAGAGCTGGGCGACCACACGCCTTTCCACTTCCCCAGTTACGTTTTCCCTTTTTGGAGCAATGGAATCTATTTCGTCAATGAAAATGACCGATGGCGCGTCCTGAGTTGCTTCTTCGAAGATCTTCCTGAGCCTTTCTTCACTTTCTCCATAGAATTTACCTACAATCTCAGGGCCGGCAATATAATGGAAACTTGCTCCGGATTCATTGGCTACGGCTTTTGCAATTAGGGTTTTTCCGGTTCCGGGTGGACCATAGAGAATGACTCCTTTAGGAGGCTCAATATTCAGGTGACCGAAAAGTTCGGGATGCTTCATTGGCAGCTCTATCATTTCCCGGACACGCATAATCTCATCCCCGAGGCCTCCTATGTCTTCATAGGTGGTTACGCCTCGGGTTGCTTTTTCGTATCCCTGTACCGGCTTTTTGCGAAGTTCGATAAGCGTTGCTTCCGTAATAAGGACAATTGTGTTTGAAGGATCAGTCTCAACAGCAACCAGGGGAATTACCTGGCTTGTAGTAAGGGATTCTGTCATTGGCTGAGACATCGAATTTATTATCGGAATGATGTCCCCCCTGAAAACCGGCCTTTTGAGAATGTGCCGCTTTATGATTTCATTTGCGTGTTCCCCAAACTGAAGTTCAGGTCCCCCCTGTGTCATGCTTTCCGGAAGCGCCAGGATAAGCTTTTTTGCTTCAGGGGCTTCAACCTTTTTGATCGTTACCTTTTCTCCTATGGAAACGCCTGCATTTTGCCGGATGAAGTTGTCAATTCTCACGAGCCCCTGGTCCCAGTCCTGCCTGTCCGCCCTCCAAACCTTTGCCGTGGTCTTTTTCTTACCCCTTATTTCCACGATGTCGCCTGGCGAGAGCTGAAGTTTCAGCAAAGTTGTAGGATCAAGTCGGATAATTCCTCTTCCAAGGTCGATAGGATATGCCTTTTCAACCTTCAACTGTATTTCTTCCATAGATCATCCCGAAAATAGTTGTCTTTTTGATTGTAACTTTTATTTAATAATCGCGTAAAATGAAACTGATACCGGAATTTTAATCTTTTTCCGGCTGTACATTATGGAACTACCTGTTTCCTATATTGGATGTCTTTTTATTTCAATGCCTTTGATCTGAGAGTTTTTTTATCCCGGAGGGTTTATAATGGAACATACTATACCTTGAGTTTTCGGTTCAGTCCTCCTATCCGCAAAAACCCCCTTTAGTCTGTACCCTGTCCGGATAATAATTTGTATTTGTCTGTTAGAGGTACATTTGATAATCAGTTATTTATAGTATACCCGGGATATAATGCTCCCTATGTATTCCATTTATTAAATAAGTTTACCCTATCTCTTTTTTTTCTGAGGTTTTATATGCCTGGAACTTCTGTGTATAAAATTGTTTAACACTCAAAGTAGTCATTTAATTTTAAATTAATCATTTAAACTTGAATAGCCGTTTAAATCTGGCTTCTTTAGAGTGTACTACCATCAGGATCTTGAACCATCAGGATCTTGAATTCTCAGGATTTTAATGTCATTTTTAACTATACTCCTGACGAACACCCAGGAATTGACAGCATGAACCTTGAAATTGACAGCATGAACCTTGAAATCGCGCAGAACAAGATTATTGATTTTATCCGGAATGAAACCCGTAAAGCAGGTGTAGACGGAGCTGTTATAGGCATCAGTGGCGGAATAGACTCAGCCCTTGCCGCAACGCTTACCGTAAAAGCTCTGGGAAAAGATAAAGTGCTAGGAATCCACATGCCTGAATTCGGCCTTACCCCTGCTGAAGACAGCAGAGATGCAAAAATCCTTGCAGACTGGCTGGGAATCGAGTTTAAAACTGTTGATATTTCCGGAATTATTTCAGCCTTCATGGCTGTAGTCCCTGATAGTGAATCTGCAGACCGACTATGTAAGGGCAACCTGAAAGCAAGAACCAGAATGTCCCTCCTTTACTTCCATGCAAACCACATGAACCGTATGGTCATGGGAACTGGAAATAAAACCGAGATTCTTCTTGGTTATTTCACGAAATACGGAGATGGAGGCGTTGATCTCGAACCCATAGGCGGACTTTATAAAACCGAGGTCTGGGAGCTCTCTCGCAGGCTGGGAATCCCTGACCCTCTTATCACGAAAAAACCTTCAGCTGGGCTCTGGGCAGGCCAGACCGACGAAGCCGATCTAGGGATTTCCTACGTAAAAGTGGATGAGGTGCTCAAAAGGCTTGAGATGAATGAAACTCCTGAAACCATTATGAATACACTTGAGATCTCCACAGAGCAGTTGAACTCGGTCATGAAACGTATAGAGAGAAGCGAACATAAAAGAAAAACTCCTCCTGTGCCGCCCTCCAATTAAGCTCCCTGAGTTCCCTCGGGAGGACTGTACTTTTTTAAAAGGCCTGATTCATGTGACTCGAACTTCCTGAGCGAGCTTTCTTGCCCGCCTATTTTTTTAGCGGGCAGGATTAATATCTATATCGGATCTGTGTTCCCTGACAAGGGGCTTTGCAAGGTGTCGGCGGGCGCAGGGTGGGACTTCGTATAATCCTGCTGTAAGGTCCCTTTTTACTTCACACATGATTTTTGAGGTGGCCTGAGTCCCGCATTTTTTGCAGCGGAAGCCTTGGGACTGACCTGACGATTTCATGTGTTTTCCGCAGGTCAGACATATTGGGTTTTCTTCTCTATAAAGAGAGGCGAGATTTTTTATCTCTATTTTTTCGATGTTGAGTGTTCCAGAACTGACACTTCCGGACATTGCAACCCTGTCTCCTGGCCTTAGCTTCCTTATAAGTAACCGGAAGTTTTTTGTGGGTTCAAAGGCTGCGCAGTCAATTTCGTTTTCTTTCTCATCCCGGATAGTAAAAATAACGTGTCCGCCGTGAATTGTTTTCGGAACTGACGAAACCGTGCCTTTGAGCCTGTAAGAGTGCATGTCCTGAATTTCAGTGAGCTTTTCTACGGAAAGCAGGTGCATATCAGTACCCTGGTTTGTTCTGTATACGGCAAAACGCTCGACGGGTTCAGCCCTGATAAGGGAGGCAGCCTCAGTAACTATGGCCGGATTTTCTCCTCTGATTCCGAAAAGCACTGGATCGCCAGAATGAGGTACACAGACAACAAGTCTGTTTTTAAGATCCACAGTGTCCCAGGTTTCAGGATAGGTCTTCCTGTCGGCTTCAAAGAAACTTTCCTTTTCAATTTCTCGGGGGGTTCCCCATTTTTCATTTTGCCTATATGCCAAGTACTCGAAAGTGTGGTCCCATTCCTCGAGGTTCAGCATAGCTCCGCAGGCTGCAAGGGCGCCTATCAGCCCTCTTCCGTTTTTGAAACCTTTTGAAGGAATTCCGGATTCTGAGACCAGGCTTTTTGCCTCCTCAATTTCGATAACATCCCTTACAGCTTTCTTCAGAAATCTCCTGAGGATAGGCTTGAGCCTATCGTAATCTTTTTCCAGGACAAAAACTGTTCCCGGATTAGTTTTTTCGCATTCCATGCGTGCAAGTTCTTCTATTCTGGACACAACATGGGCAATTACCTTTTCCGGGCAGTCAGTATTGAGTTTCAGTGCTACTGCAGCGTTTCCTCTCGTTTTGTAAGGGATAGTCGGGTTCAGGCGTATAAGAAGCGGAAGAGTTTCCACAGTTCCGTAGGCCTGAAGTTCGTCCAGCAGCAGAGCTCCCAGATACGTTGTGCACATTCCTTCGTTTGAGTCAGTATCATCAATTCCGATAATCATTTTTTTCTGTTCCAGTTTTTGCCTTTTTGTTTCCCATATACGTTTCGGATAATTACTGTTTTCGTTACTCTCCGACGTTTTTTCCCACTGTGGGTATTGTCAAAAGTAAAGAAAAATATATATAGATGTTCAAACAGAGATTGATACTGGAATGACAAAAGAAGTTCTCATACATCAAATTATTGATGTATTAGCACATGCAGGTTTTGCACTCTCTGATCGCTGCAATATTCGCCCGAGGAGCTTTGATGTTGCCGCGCGGAAGGATGAAACACTATTACTTTGCAAGGTTTTATTTAATATTGACGGCCTGAATGAAGAAACTGCCAGGGAGATGAAGTACCTGGCCGAATACCTTGGAGGTTCTGCTATTGTAGTGGGGGCAAAGACTAGAGACCAGATGCTAGAAGATAGCGTTGTGTATATGCGCTACGACATCCTCGCCCTGAATGTGCAGACTCTCTATGACTACTTTATTGAGAATGTTCCTCCTCTGGTTTCAGCAGCTCCGGGCGGTCTATATGTCTCCATAGAAGGAGATATCCTTAAAAAAGCCAGGATGGATCAGTCAATGTCTCTTGGGACTCTTGCTGCCATGGTGGGGGTTTCAAGGAGAACTATCAGCAAGTACGAAGAAGAAGGCATGGATGCATCGATAGACGTCGTGCTCCAGCTGGAGGATATCTTTGGGGTTGAACTTGCAAGGCCTATAAATATCCTGAAATCCTGTGGGAGCAGGAAGCCCAGGAAAAAGGCAGAATCCAGAACTGAAGCTCAAGAAAAGCCCTGCACTCTTTTGCCGGAAGATTTGATCCTGAATACCATTTCTATGCTTGGCTATGATGTCCTTCCTACCGCCCAGGCTCCTTTCAAGGCCATTTCACGGGATAAATCTTCAGTTATCCTTACAGGAGTCAGCGAATTCAATACGACCGTGGTCAAAAGGGCTCATCTAATGAGCAGTATTTCCTGCGTCACGGAGACACAATCCGTATTTATTATCAACGGACGCTCAAAAATAAAATCCGTAGAAAACACAGTTCTTATAGAGAAAAAAGAACTTGACAGGATCTCTGATTCCCAGGAGCTTCTTAATTTCATAGAGGAACGTAGAGAAACCCATGATGAGAATTAAAAGCTGAGTTTCCGCCGCCCGAGTTAAACAAACCTTTTGAAAAACAAGCCTTTTGAAAAAAGGCTTGAGCGAAAACCCCGAGCAACGGCATGATAAACCGGCGCAACGATTGTTCCAAGACCTTTTTCAAAAAAGGCTTCCCGAAAAGGTTCAGCATTTGAATTTGATAACCTTATCCCCGAACCCTATCGGCGTGATAAACCGGCGCAACGGTTTTGATCCAACCGGCGCAACGGTTGTTCCAAAACCCTAATATAGCACTGTTTCAATCTAAAAGCTTTGATGACTGTAAAGATTGCAGTGCTGGTTTCTGGAAGGGGTTCGAATCTCCAGGCGATTATGGACAGCATTGAAAAGGGTTACATAAAGAATGCGGCAATTAATGTGGTTATTTCCAATAAGGCAGACGCGTATGCGCTCGAACGTGCAAGGAATCATGGAATAAATGCGGTATTTCTTGATCCGAGTGAGTATGGCCGGGATGAATATGATCGGGCAATCCTGAACGTTCTGAGCCAATATGATACTGATCTTCTTTTGCTTGCAGGCTACTTCCGGATTTTAGGAAATGAAATAATTAAGGTCTACAGGAATAGAATTATGAACATTCATCCTTCTCTTCTTCCTGCCTTCAAAGGACTTCACGCACAGAAGCAGGCTTTCGAATACGGGGTAAAAGTTGCAGGCTGCACAGTGCATTTTGTTGATGAAGGGTTAGACTCAGGGCCAATAATCCTCCAGAAATGTGTGCCTGTGCTTAGTGGGGATACGGAAGAAACCCTTACTGCCAGAATTCTGGAGCAGGAACACATTATCTACCCTGAAGCAGTCAGGCTTTTTACCGAGGGTAAACTTAAAATTGAGGATAGAAATGTAGTAACCGGGATTTGAGCAAATGCTTAGATCACATAAAACCGGAATAGATTTTACCAATTAATAACTTCATTAATCCCTGATAGTTATAAATATTCCAACCTTATAGGTATTCCACGAAATCTATAAGCCATAAGGGCTTTTTAGATTTCCAAATTTCCTATCTTCAAGAGATTCAGGAGCTTTTTGCCGGAAGTTTTGAAACTTCAGAATAAAAATCCCCAATCAGGAAGGTTAAAGCCTGTTTAATTACACTCACGCTTATCCGGCGGTTCTATCGCTGAACGCCAACCTCTTGAGTAACTTTCCAGTCTGTCAGCTAGCTCCTGGATATATTCGCATGTTATCATTAATCAACCCAAGCCATAAAAATTTTTGATTTTGAACAATTTTAAATGAACAGGTTACAGGTGACAGTAATGTCTTATATTGAAAAAATTGATCCGGAATTGGCCGAGGCTATCAAGAAAGAAGCCGAGCGCCAGGAATATAAATTAAATCTTATCGCATCTGAAAATTATGCGAGCAAAGCCGTTATGGAAGCTCAGGGATCGATTCTGACCAATAAATATGCCGAAGGATATTCAGGCAAGCGATACTATGGTGGCTGCGATTTCGTAGATGTTGCTGAGGATCTTGCGATTGTCAGGGCAAAGAAAATCTTTAACGCAAATTATGTAAATGTCCAGCCTCACTCGGGTTCTGGAGCGAATATGGCTGTCTATTTCTCGGTTTTGCATCCCGGAGATACCATCATGTCCATGGATCTCTCGCACGGCGGGCATCTTTCTCACGGCAGCCCTGTGAGTTTTTCCGGAAAGCTCTTTAATATTGTGCCTTACGGGGTAAGTAAAAAGACTGAGACGCTGGATTATTCCGAACTTATGGGAAAAGCAAAGGAATGCAAGCCGCAAATGATTGTTTGCGGGGCTTCAGCTTATCCTCGTGAAATCGATTTCAAGCAGTTCCGAGAAATTGCTGACGAGGTCGGAGCCTATTTGCTTGCGGATATTGCTCACATTGCAGGGCTTGTAGTTGCAGGTGTGCACCCTAGTCCTGTGCCTTACGCGGATTTCGTTACCAGCACAACCCACAAAACCCTCCGGGGCCCAAGGGGCGGAATGATTATTTCCAAAACAGAAGAACTTGCGACAGGAATTAACAAAGCGGTTTTCCCCGGCCTTCAGGGCGGACCTCTCATGCACATCATAGCTGGAAAGGCAGTCGCTTTTAAAGAGGCCATGAGTGAGAAGTTCAAACAGGATCAGATTCAGACTGTAAGGAATGCAAAAACTCTCTGTAAATGCCTGAAAGAAAAGGGCTTTGATATCGTCTCTGGCGGCACGGACAATCATCTTATGCTTGTCAACCTCAATAATATGAACATAACAGGCAAGGATGCAGAAGCTGCTATGAGCAAAGCCGGGATTATTGCAAATAAAAATACCGTGCCCTTCGAGACCCGCAGTCCCTTTATCACAAGCGGTGTAAGGCTCGGAACCCCTGCCTGTACCACGAGAGGTATGAAGGAAACGGAAATGGAATTAATTGCCGACTATATAGAGATTGCAATTACGAACTCAGAAAACGATAGGCTCCTGTCGGAAACAAGTGGCAAGGTCAGGGAACTTTGTTCAAGATTCCCAGTTTATTGTTAATCAAAGAAGTGGATGTTTTATCAATGTCATATGAAGGGTACGAATCACGAATTATAGATGGGAAAGTTCTTGCAAAGCAGATTGAAGATGAAGTAGAGGCTGGAGTTGAGGCTCTGGAAAGTGGCCGGGGAGTTACACCGGGACTTGCTACCATCCTTGTTGGCGACGACCCTGCTTCCAAAATGTACGTCCGTCTTAAACACAAAGCCTGCGAACGTGTAGGCATTCGGGCAGAAGACCACTTTCTTCCGACAGAAACCACTCAGGAGGAACTTCTCTCCCTGATCGATACCCTTAACAAAGATAAGAATGTGCATGGAATTCTGCTTCAGCTCCCGCTCCCGAATCATCTTTTCCCTCAGGAAGCAATGGAAGCCATAGCCCCTGAGAAAGATGCGGATGGCTTTCACCCCTACAATATGGGAAAGCTAATGATAGGGGATGAAGGACTTGTTCCCTGTACTCCACATGGGATTATCCGGGCGCTTGAAGAGTATGATGTGCCTATTAAGGGCAAAAATGTGGTTATTGTCGGGCACAGCAACGTTGTTGGAAAACCAATGGCAGCAATGTTCCTTAACCGCAATGCAACCGTTTCGATCTGTCACGTGTTCACAGATGACCTTAAGAGATACACTCTTGAGGCAGACATCCTGGTGGTAGCGACTGGAGTCAAACACCTTATCAAAGCCGATATGGTAAAGGAAGGTGCAGTAATTTTTGACGTAGGCATTACCCAGGAAAAAGATGGCGTATTCGGAGACGTAGACTTCGAAAATGTAATCAAGAAGGCATCCCTAATCACCCCTGTTCCTGGCGGTGTAGGACCTCTGACAGTTGCCATGCTTATAAAGCATGTAATTAGATGCGCAGAAACAAATTTTTAAACTTCGTTACTGAGGTCTTTTAACAGGCCTTTTAATTTTTATTTTTGAATTTTATTTTT
>NZ_DAGK01000028.1:0-65107 GCF_002495725.1 Methanosarcina sp. UBA411 | reverse complement strand
TATTTTTGAATTTTATTTTTGATGCCATTTTTATTTTCCTGGTAATGTGAAAGTTACCAAAACCTTCAATGGTTCAATTTTTAAGACAGCTAGATTTAATAAAATCAGTATCCCTCTGAAAAAATCAGTATGATATCTGTATGATTATAGTAACCTTGGAATTCGAGTGTTATATTACTGAAAATCAAGTCAAGGCATTGAATTCTTGATCCAAAGCGTCGATTATGAATTAGTGAGTTAAGGCATTGGACTTTCAGTTTAAGGTCTATACTTTTTATTTTTTACCTATTTTATACTAAAGCAAGAAAAGTTGTTTTTCCCAATTGTGCCAGATCCGGAAAATCAACCTTAGTCTCTCGATCGTGCAAGTTTATAGTTCTAGTAGTTGTTTTTATAGACAATCTATTAATTAACGTACAACATTGCTTTCCTAATTGTATGATATTAATCCTACACATCAATATTTTTATGTATTATTGAAGCTTATATTATTACAATAAGGTTTACTGTCAATAATATTTGAGTTGATTATTTAATTTAAATCTATAAATTTTATTATTATATAATGTTTGGTCGGCAAAATGAAGCTTATATCTTAGCTTAATACTTGATTTAACGTATCTTAAACATGCCTTAATCAAATATACCTGATAAACTCAGGTTATATATATTAATTAATATATGATTACAGTGATTATTTATCTAATCCTGATAATATATCAAATATATCAAGTAAAACTCCCCTATATGGAAGCTTCTGCGGTAAAATAAACAGATTTTTACGAAATGCGATAAGAAGCGATAATATAGTAAGTTTTCGCCATCTAAAGGCATATCGTTGAAATTTCCGATGATGAGGAAGCCCTTTGAAGCTTGTTTCCATCAATACCTGTTTACCAATGTCCCTCAAGCTCCGACTGGCATTATTTAAATTAAAACTTACATAGTCTGGTTGTCAAAAATGGTTGTTGATACTGAAATCTGCGGTATAAAGATAGGAGATCAATATCCTGCACATGTAATGGGCATTATTAACTTTAGCCCTGAGTCTTTTTATGGAAATTCGGTCATAAAACCGGATTCAGCACTTGAAATAGCTCTGAAAATGGTTGAAGAAGGAGCAACCTTCTTGGATCTCGGAGCCCGTTCTACCTGGATACATGCTGAGCCCATTAGCAGGAAACAGGAGCTTGAACGTATTCTGCCAGTGCTTGAAGCGCTGGAGGGCAATGTGGATGCGGTAATTTCTGTAGACACGATGTTTCCTGAAATTGCGGAAGAAGCTCTCAAAAGAGGAGCTGAAATTATAAATGACGTCTCCGGCTTTACTGCAGACCCCAGGATGATTAAAGTAGTGGCAGATTATGGATGCCCTGCTGTTGTCATGGCCTCAAATAAAATCCCAGGTGATCCCCTTGGGATGGATGCCATTATCGAATCCCTTGACTCCATAATACAGGCTGCTGAGGCAGGCGGCATAAATCCGGAAAAGCTCATACTTGACCCTGCATCCGGTAGGTGGATCGAAGAAAAACTTTCCATCTATGACTTTGAGACTCTTGACGATTTTGAACGCCTTAAAATTTTTGAAAAACCTTTGTTAGCAGCTGTCTCTAGAAAATCTTTCATAGGAGATGTACTTGGAAAACCTGCAACTGAAAGGCTCTATGGCAGTCTGGCTGCAGCAGCTATTGCAGTTTACAAAGGTGCCCATATCGTCCGTACGCATGATGTACCTGAGACCGCTGATGTTGTAAAGCTTTCAGGAGCTATCAGGAGTAGACCAAGTATAGTAAAAGAAGGTAGGTATGAGGTCTCTGTGGTTGAGGTAAAGACACCACAGGATGCAGCTATTTCAATGCGGAAACTTGGGGTTACCACTACAGGCTCAAAGGTAATGCAGGGTAAAAGCATCCATCTTATGCTGAAAATTCGTAATCTTACAACCACAGAGGCTTTGATAATAAAACAAGAAATACTTGCCCGGGGAGGGGATGCAGCCCTGACAAGGAATGCGGTTTCCCATGAAACTGAAATGACTGATGTGCTTGTAATGGGAACTCTACTTCAACTCGGGCGTCTTTCTAGGAAACTTGAAGGCCAAGCGCGCTCCCTTCCACTTATTGCCGAAATGATCCGCGAATGTATTGCAAAGCGTAGCGATCTGGAATATCGATATTTGAGGTAGTCATGATTATAACTTCAGCGAAACCCCTTGAGGAAATCCTGGCCCTGTTAAAGGATGAAGATGAGATTTTCATTATTGGATGCAATGTTTGTGCTGCAAAACTTAAAACCGGTGGAGAACCCGAAGTGCTTGAGATGATCAGACAGCTCGAGAAAAGCGGAAAGCATGTAGTAGGGTGGGCTCTCCCCACTGCAGCTTGTAGCATCCGATCTTTTGACTCCCTGGTCCAGAAAAATGAAAAAATAAATGAAGCTCGCTGCATTCTGGTGATGGGCTGCGGTAGCGGAGTCTCAACGGTTGCCAATGTAACGGATGTGCCCGTACTTGGCTCAAATGATACGCTTTCTTTGGGAGGCTCGAGCGAGGGCAAGCTGCTCTCAGAGCAGTGCATAATGTGTGGAAAATGCACAATCGGTGAATTTGGAGGAATCTGCCCTAAATCACGGTGCCCGAAAGGACTTCTAAATGGACCCTGTGGAGGAGCTATTGACGGAATGTGTGAAGTCAACAGAGAGAACGATTGTGTATGGACTTTGATTTACAACAGGTTGAAAAAAATCAAGAGGCTTGATCTTCTTTACACGGTCCATGCCCCCCAGGAACATAGAGCTGATTAACCTCATTTACAGTTTTTATTTCTTCATTTTTTATTTATCTCTTTTTTTCAGGTTAAAAACGCCTTTCCTGACTTTAGAGTTTTGATAGCCTCAAAGCCTTAATTATCTCTAGTCTTTATAGATTCAAGGTTTTCAAATTTCCAATAACGCTGTAATAATCAAAAGACCTAGTCTTCTTTAAGTTGCTAAACCCGTTAGGAGCATGGCTTTAAATAATTTCATTACTAATATTGTTACTCAATGCTTTTTAATTTTCGTGAAAAACTGAATTCCAGCAAATTTCTGGTTACTGCTGAAGTCTCCCCTCCTAAGGGCACAAGATTTTCAGTTCCTCTAGAAGATGCTCGTCAGCTCAAAGGCATTGCAGATGCTATAAATGTTACGGACAATCAGTGCTCAATTATGCATATGAGTTCCTTGGCTTTTAGCAAGCTTCTTCTTGACGAAGGACATGAGCCTATTATGCAGCTCACCTGTCGAGATAGGAACAGGCTCGGACTTCAGTCTGATCTTCTGGGAGCGCATGCTCTGGGTATCCGAAATATCTGCCTGATGACAGGGGATTTTCCTTCTTGCGGAGATCATCCTGGTTCAAAGCCTGTATACGACCTTGATTCCGTACAGCTCCTACAAATTGTCAAAAAACTTGATTCAGGCATTGATTTTGCAGGAAACAGGCTGGACGGAGGGACTTCTTTCTGTACAGGAGCGGTTTCTGGCATAGACCCTGAAAAACCTCTACAACTCATAAAGCTTGAAAAGAAAGTCAGATGTGGAGCTGATTTCATCCAGACTCAGGCAGTCTATGATGTGGGTATGTTTGAGGAGTTTATGGAGGCTATAAGCCACCTTGAAGTGCCTGTAATTGCAGGATTGATCCCTCTCAAATCCCTGGGTATGGCCGAATTCATGAATAAGAATATATCGGGAATTCGTGTGCCTGAAGATATCATGTTTCGCATAAAAAATGCACCTGATCCGATAGAGGAAGGCCTTTCCATAGCTTCAGAAACTATAAAAGAGCTTATGAAACTCTCCAGAGGGGTTCACATTATGCCTGTAGGCTCTCATAAAAATACTCCAAGATTGCTTTCTATGGCTGGAATTTCAGGGAAGTAACGAAATACAAAAACATTCACTTTAAATGGGAGGTTTCTTTTCCTTTTCTTTAAGTTTTAAAACTTCCTGTTTTGTCTATTTTATATCTTATATCATTAATTTTCTCCTTTTTTCCTACAGAAAATGTTTATAAAATTTGATAATATATATTAATTGAGCGGGTAATAGTTCTTTGTAATTAACAATAAATTTATACCATTATTTTCTGTGGGAGAAAGTTCAAAATCCTGAAATATTCAACTGAATATAACCTCGGGGAGTTATATAAAATTGACAAGAAATTTGTTAAGATAATGCTTACTGCGATTGGATTTAACATGATCGACCTGAGCGCGGATGACATTCGGGAACTATAAGGCGGCACTTGAGTACGGGCGTGGGCTTGCGCGAAGTCTTGTGGAGGAACATATGGCTGCCTACAGGCGGGACCTGACAGGATTCATTTCGATCTTAAACAGGCTAATATGGGACCGATTCTGGATCAGCCTGTTGAAACAAGACTTTCGCAATTGGAATCGGAACACTTCTGAGGTGGGAATAAATGGCATCTAAAATCAAGCCTGCCCCGCAAATATCTATTAAGTCTAATGCAACGGCCGGAAAAATGTCACAGGAAGTTCCAGATACTGTTTTTGACCAGCTGGCTGAAAGTATCAGGGAAAAAATTGGGATCAAAGGGCCCGTGAAAGGAGAAGAACTAACCCGCCACCTTGAAATGGTATGCGGGGAAGTTAACAGACTTCTTTGCTCTTCTTTTGGCCCAAAAGGTTTTGACAAGCTAATCATCAATCCGGTAAACGAAATCGTTGTAACCAGTGACGGAAAAACTATCTTGGAAGAAATTGACATCCTTCATCCTGCCGTAACGGCTTTGAAAAACCTGGCAAAATCTATGGACAAAGCCTGTGGGGATGGGACAAAAACTGCTGTGATCCTGGCGGCTGCTCTTATCGCAAATGGGGTCAAACTTATCCGGAACGGAGTTCACCCAAATACGGTTGTCCGAGGGTATCGGCTTGCACTTTACAAGGCTTACGAGTTACTGGAATACAGCAGCAGGCCTGCAAAATCTTATGAGGAAAGCTATGCTGTCGTGCTGGGGGCTGCTCTTAGTAAGGGCATGCAGCCGGGGCTTGCAAAAGAGCTCACACACGTGGTTTTCAGGGTGGTCGAACGCCTCAACTGCCTCTCTCCTGAGGGGTGTTTGGACCTGAACGAAAATATAAAAATTCTCCAAAAATCCGGGGGGCCTGAGGTTGATTACCTTGAAGGTTTGATAATGGACGAATCTCCTGCAAGGCCCGATATGCCCCGGAATTTCAACAAACCTTCCCTCCTGATCCTGAATTATGACCTTAAATTCAAAAGCGAGTACCTTAGCCCCAGGCATGATAAGATGGCTCGGAACCTTGAGACCGCCTATAGCTTCAGAGATAAGCAGAAAGATATTCTTCGGGGCTTTGCAGACAAAATAATCGGAAGTGGGGCAGATGTGGTCTTCTGTGAGGGGAATGTAGACCTACGCATAGAGGAGGCCCTGGCACGGAAGGGCATTCTGCTCTTTAAAAAACTCAAACTCAAGGACCTGGAAAAACTCTCTAAAGCTACAGGGACTCAAATCATGGTCATCAGCGATGAGCTTGCCCCAGAAAGGCTGGGCAGAGCTGACAGCCTAGAAGTTATAAAGAAGTGTCATGAGAACTTTGTATTTATCCGGGTCCAGAACCAGCCTATTATGAGCATCTTGGTTTGGGAACCTGTCAAATATAACTTGAGGAAGGTAGAGGAAGCTGTGGATGATGCCCTGAATAGTGCGGCTTTCCTTTACAGGAACAAAATGATCGTCACAGGTGGAGGAGGGGCCGAGTTTGACCTTTCGCAGATGCTAAGGCTTTATGCGCTTATCCTTGAAGGCAAAGAACAGCTTTCTGTGCTCGAGTATGCGAATGCCCTTGAAGAAATCCCAAAAGCTCTGGCTCGAAATGCAGGAATGAACGCGCTGGACGCTATGACCGAAATAGCTGCCAGCTACAGCAGGGGGGAGGAAGCCAGGATCGACCTATCAGGCAAAGTTCGGGCAGATGCACCCTTTGTCTATGACCTTGCGAGCATCAAAAAGCTGGCTATCGTTTCCGCTACCGAAACTGCCTGCAGCATGCTGCGGGTTGATGAGATTAGGCTAAAAAAGTAAGAACTCAATATATAAAACCCGTTTTTCTTTCCTGTCTTTTGAGATTTCCTTCATTCTCCTGCTTTTGATTCAAGGTTTACTTTCCTGTATTTTTATCATGAGAATATTTATATTTACGAATCTTATATCTTGTATAATTGCTGACTTTTGCCACATGATTTTTTCATGTCATTATATGGGAAACATCAAAAAAATTTAGAATCTAATTTCTAAAATATTGCTTTGAGGGGGTTATACACTGACAAAAGAAGAAATATTAACAGAGCTAGCGAATGCTGTTATCGAAGGTGATGAAGATCTTGCAGAAGAACTGGCACGCAAAGCTCTAGATGAAGGGGTAGATGCCTATGAAGCGATAATTAATGGGCTTGCCAAGGGAATGTCGATAGTAAGCGAAAAATACGATAAGGGAGAGGCTTTTGTCCCTCAGTTGCTCATTGCTTCCACTGCAATGTATGCCGGAATGGATATCCTGACACCTCATGTGAAGATCGAGGGTGCGGAAAAACCTGCAACTGTTGTGATAGGCTCAATTGAAGGGGACGTGCACGATATCGGGAAAAACCTTGTAAAGACAATGATGTCTGCTGCCGGTTTTAAGGTAATTGACCTTGGATCCGATGTGCTCCTGGAAGAGTTTATCAAAGCTGCAAAAAAGAATAAGGCCGATATCATTTCCATGAGTTCACTTATGACCACCACCATGACAGGCATGGAAAGGGTCATAGAAATGCTTCAGGAAGAGGGGATCCGGGACGCAGTAAAGGTCATTGTTGGAGGAGCTCCAATTTCGGAAAGGTTTGCAGAGGAAATCGGGGCCGATGCGATGAGGTATGATGCAAGCTCGGCAACTGATTGGGCGCTTGAAGCAGTAAAGGCACTTCCACCAACTGAGGAAAGGTGGAGCGACCAGCAGATTGCGCTTTCCAGGAGAAAATATAGAGAGATCCTTGCTGCAAAGGCTCCGAAAGCCGCTGTGGATATTGGTAGGATTACTGCTGAAAAAGTCATGAAAGAATTCGACTCAGTTGTGCCGAAATTCGTATCAGCCATGACCAAGGCTGAGCGGTTCACAGCCGCCTTTGATGACAAAAAAGTCGACAGGCTGCCAACCGCGCCTCTTGCCTGTGGAGTATCAAGGAAGTTTGTGCCCTGCACTTACAAGGATTACTCAACCAACGCCGAAAAGTATGCGGAATGTGTCTACACGGGTATCAAGTATTTCAACATGGACACTTTCATAGGCCTGACAGACCTTTGTGTAGATGCTGCCGATTTTGGCGCAGATATACGATATCCGGAAGAGGACACGCCGGCTGCAAAGGGACACCTTGAGGACTATGAGAAACTAGAGGTCCCGGAGCTTAAGGAAGGCACCCGTGCCTATAACCTGATTATGGGCAACAAGCTTGCGACCGAAAAGGCTCACAGCCTGAATGCCCCGATGACCGCACTCATCGAAGGCCCGATGATTGCCCTTACCCAGATCATGGGTGCATCTCGCGTCCTCGCCGATATCAAGACAAATCCAGATGTCGTGAAGAAGGGGCTTGAAAAGACTACCGAATATGTAGAGAACGTCATGAAAATGATGTTTGAAGAAGCCCAGCCTGACAACCTCTGTATGGTTACCCTCTGGACAAACAACTTCATCATGAGTGCCGATGAATACATGATGACCGAAGGTGAGATCATGCAAAACAGAATCGCGCCTCTCTATAAGCAATACAACAAGCCTGTAATTATCCACAACTGTGCTGATGCCCCGCACTGGGATCTTATCCACAAGTGGGAAGCTAAAGCGTACAGCTATACTTACTACCCCCATGAAGCTAACAAGGGGTCGAAGGACTACAGGTACCTCATCACCAACCATGGCAAGGAAACAATGTTTATGGGCCAGGCAAACCCTATAATATTCCTTGACAACTCTCCAGAGGGGCTCAAGAAAATTAAGGATGATACCATGGAGCTCATGGAAGGCGTCCTGAATACTCTGAAGGACAACGGAATGCAGTCCAGATACGTGATCTCTACGGGATGCGAAGTCCCGCCAGGTGCTGCATGCGATGCAGTTACTGCGGAAACATACCTGGTTGCTGAAAAAGGACCGGAACTACAGAAGAGGATTATTGGATAATAAGAACAAAAAAGCGAAGATCAAAAACAGCTCTGTAGAAAACCTATCAAAATACCCGCCCATAAATTAAAATCAAGAATAACTCTCGCTATTCAGTAGTACATCATCTAATATTTTCACTTCAATCATATCAGAATTTGGAGGGATTCTACAGAGCCTAAAAAGATTTTTGCTTTATGTTTGTACTTTATCTTCTTTTTTGACATCCCGATTTGATGGATTTTGATTTCTCCGCCAGATTGGAGAAACCCGAAAAGGAGGTAGCAATGAAGGTAATAAGCATCATTTCATGCAAAATCTTTGAAGATGAAATTGTTCATCTCCTGGAGCATGATAAAAAGGTGGACGAAATTTTAATACTTAATAATGGGAGTTCTGAGAATATTGTACGAAAGTTTGGAGAAGTAGGCGTCCCCTGCCGGGAAATTGCTCTTAAAGATCTCGAGACACACAGAAGTTTCAAGAGTTTACAGCAAAAAGGGAGTTCTGGGCTAATTCTTGTGCTTGACATTCTTGAAATTGTGGGCACAGGACAGAAACAACGTGCCAGGCTGAAAATGAACATATATGATGCTATTCTAAAAATGGCACTCTTCTCAGACGGGCTGCTTTTACTCTATGGACTTTGTGGTAACGTGCTTAAGGACGTTGAAAAAGATTTTAAGTATCTTAAATGTCCTCTCGTGTTGCTCAGGGACGCTGAAGGAGAAATCGCCGACGATTGCATCTGTGCGACTCTTGGGGGCAAAAAAGCATTTATGGAAGTAACAAAGGATTTAAGAGGGGAGAGGACTTTCATGCTTACTCCTATGTGGGCTGCCAACTGGGAAAAAATGGTATTAGCTAATGGATTTGCCCGTAGCCTGGAATCTCTTGAGGAGTCAAAGCTGGTATTCAAAGCTGCCAAGTATACTCAGGTGGCAAAAATCAATACTGGTTTAAAATACCAGCATAATTTTGAACTCAGAGTAAGGGAATTTGCAACCTTCTATGAATTTGGAATAACGGAAATCAAAGCTGAACAAGCTATCTTCGAAAGGTGTTATACTGAACTGAAACAATCACTTATGACCCATCTCTAATATTGATCTCATAAGAGAAAGTTTTCAAGTTAGATTTTAATCTATCTGGAAGGTTACTTTGAGTTTTCCAGTAAATTTTCGGATACGTTTTTATCTTCGGAGTTCTATATATAGAATACAATTTCCCAAAAATTTAAGGTAAGTATATAAATATTCATAGAAATTCATTAATATTCAAATATATTTATTTATACTTAAAAACAAGTGCGAATATTCTGATAAGTATATAAATAGTCTAATATATTTATTAATATTCGGATACATTTATCAATATCCTTCAGCATTCTACTGCTTGATGCCGTATCATCGATTCCTGGTTCAGGAAACTAAAGTAAATCATCGTTTTTAAAGGCAGTAAAACATGAGTTCAAAAAATATTTCCATTCAGATATTCGGAATTAAGACCCCTATTATCAGGGAAGGGGACGATATCGTACAGATTCTAGAAACGGCCCTGGAGGAAGCGGGTCTTGTCCCGGTTGAAGGGGATATTTTCGTGCTTGCCGAATCTGCTGTTGGCACGGCGGAAAGAAGAGTTGTCAAGCTTGAAAGCGTTACTCCAGGTGAAAGGGCAAAGGTGCTTGGGGAAAAGTACGAGATCGATCCCAGGGAAATGGAACTCGTGCTTCAGGAATGCGATGAGATTTTTGGAGGTGTGCCTGGAGCTGCCCTTACAATTACGAAAGGTGTTCTGGCTCCGAATGCAGGTATTGACGCTTCTAACGCCCCTGAAGGTCATGTGATCCTGCTCCCCGAAGACCCACGAAAAAGTTCGGAAAAGATCCGGAAAGAGCTTGAACAGCGTTATTCATGCAAGCTGGGGGTAATTATAGGGGATAGCAGGACCCAGCCTCTCAGGCTTGGATGCTCGGGAATTGCACTTGGAGTTTCAGGCTTTGTGCCTGTGGAAGACGCACGGGGAACCAACGATATCTATGGAAAACCTCTTCGTATTACATATAAGGCTGTAGCAGATAACCTTGTTTCTGCTGCCGAACTTCTTATGGGAGAAGCTGGAGAAAGAGTTCCCTGCGTGCTGATCCGTGGCGCTCCTGTAAATATGGTTAATGAGTCTCTAGATGTGCCAACGATCCCCATGGAAGGATGTATGTATTTTGGTAACATAATCAGAAGCATGACCGGGGATAAAGGTAGAGGGAAAAAGGAATAACTCTTTAGTTCAGTTAAAGTTACTCTTGCTTCTCTTATGAATACATTTCAGTAAAACCTATGAGTTTGAGATAAGCGTTATATATTCTCGAAGATAATATATACAATTAATTGAGTCCCGACCCTGTATTTGGTAAATCCAGCTTTTATGTCGCCTATCATCAGGATTGGGTTTCCGGCAGCTTTGTCGTACAGGCCTCTTCAGGTAGTATATGTACGACTCTTCTATATGCTTCCCGGAGTGGATCAAACAAAAACAGAGAAAGTCTCAGACCTTTCAAAATATAAAGGTGATTTTATGAAACCGATGTTATTGGACTTTTCCGCAACATGGTGTGGACCTTGCAGAATGCAAAAACCGATTCTTGAAGAGCTTGAGAAAAAGTACGGGGATAAGGTTGAGTTCAAAGTTGTCGATGTGGATGAAAACCAAGAAATGGCCTCCAAATACGGCATACACGCGGTCCCGACATTGATAATTCAGAAAGATGGGACTGAAGTAAAGCGCTTCATGGGAGTTACCCAGGGTAGTGTACTGGCGTCGGAACTCGATAAGATCCTCTGACCCTCAGTTTTTCTGACAAAGACCGCCCGGGGTTCCATAAACCTGGGGCTAATCTTTTTCTACATCTGTTATAGATAAACTTTGTTCTTGTAAGTAAGTTTTATTTATTCTATATGAAAGTGCTTCGATATTCTTTTCCGTTTTGTGCTGATTTTATAACTTGCTCATTCTTTAATTCTTAATTTAGGGCAGTAAAGTCTTACTGCTACATTCTGAAGTATTTTTCTCGAAAACCAATATTTTTTCCTGATTGTACATTTAAACTTTTCCAATTAATTGGGTACATAAATGGAAAATTGATGGAAATTGAGTAACTGCCTTTTTCTTGCTCCCAAACACGTTTTGTAGTTATTCTCAGCTCCTTCATAGAAGCTCAATAAATTGTTGTTAAATCGGAAATCAATAGCAGAATAATTACGTATTTTGGAAACTTTACTCTATAATGCGAATTATTAAAATTATCAGCTGAAAAGTTCTGAAATCCTATAAATATCATAATAATTACATAAGTTTTTGTAAAAAAATTTAGCAGTAAAATAAGATTATTTTGATTAATGAAATGCTTTGTGAATTAAAAACCTAGAATACTATCTAAATAATGTTAGTTGAATGGGATAAATATTTATAGTCAGTATAACCTAATTATATCAATGTAAAAACGTAAAAAAAATTATAATGAGATGAGAAAAACATGAAAATCCGAGTGGTTAGTTCAAGAGAAGAAATCTTTACACTGAATCCAAATGAGCGTGTTGTTCACTTGGCCTTTAGGCCTTCAAACAAGGATATTTTGGGACTGGTTGAGACCTGTCCGAAAATTGAGGTAATTCAGTTACCCAAATCTTATATGGCTACAGTTTCAAAGTCCATAGAAATGTTCCTTGATATGCAGAGAATCCAACTCATAGAAGGCGATGTCTGGGGTCACAGGAAGGACATTAACGAATACTACACTATTCCATCCTCAGTTACTGAAAAAATAAAGGAGATGAAAGCCGAAGGTAAATCCACTGAGGATATTGAAGCAAAGATCTCACGGGAAAACATGCTTAACCCTGAAATGGTTGCTTATATCATAACCAAGGAATCCTCTGCCTGAACTTGGACAGAGTAAGATACGCTACCAAGCGTTTCACTGGAGATTAAACCGCAAAAATGTCGAATTTTCGCGCTTCTGCGATCTGATCTCCGACTCAAATCTTTTATTTTAGAGAGCGCTTATCTGGAGAAAGCGGGAAAACCTGGAAGTATAATTGAGATCCCTTTTCAAGAGGATTTCCTATTTATTAGTTTCTTTTGCTATCTTTTTTAAGAAAATCATAATCTTGGGAGAAGTTTTGACTCCTATGGTTACTGTCTAAGTTACTGTCAATACTCACTGAAAAAATTGTGAAATTTTTTCAATTAGTATGTTCTTGTTTTTATACACTTATCTTATATAATACTCTATTAATCTACAGTTTTTCCCTAACCTTAAATACCTTAAGTATTATCTCCTCCAAGGATTTGCGTGATTTCTAAAAAACTGATTGATCTTGGTGTGCTGGCGCTCAGGCAGCGTAATTCTCGCGGGACCTTTAAACCGCATATTTCTCTCCGGTTCAGGGACAATGCCGGGGATCTGCGCACCTTTTCCATTGATACTACCAGGACACCGGGAAAGCAACTTCAGCCCGATGCTTATCTGATTACTCATGCCCATTCCGATCATCACGGAAAATCGGCTATGCTTTCCCCCAATTCCATTTGTTCGGAAAAAACCGCTATAGCACTTGAAATCAGGCATGATAGAAAATATGCGGGTAGCATGTGCAAGCTTGGGGATGAAATCGATATCGAAGGAACAAAGGTAAAGACATTCCCCACGGAGCATACTGCAGGTGCGACTGCTTTTTACTGGGAAAACGATGTAGGGACAAGGATTCTGGTAACAGGCGACGTTAAAAATGCAAGCAATCTTCCTCCCTGCGACGTCCTTATTACTGAAGCTAACTACGGAGACCCTGCCGACCCCTCCTGCCATTTTGCAGATGACCTTGAAGGCATGAAATCAGCTCTTTTTGAAAACGGGCCAGTCGCCTTTGGAGCATATGAGTTTGGAAAAGCCCAGCGCGCAGTCGAACTCATAAGAGGATTCGGATATGATGGCAATATTTGCATGGATGCTAGGACAAGGGCTCTTACCCGCAGCATGCTTGAGGATGCCGGGGAACTGACAGGGCTTGATTCCGAAGAAGATGATGGGGTTTTCATAGTTGCTCCCTGGGACCTTGACAAGTTGCCCTGGAACATGAAAAAATACGTATTGAGTTGCCGTATGGATTACCCTTACCCAACAATCAGGATAAGCGACCATCTTGATGCTTGCGGGCTTGAAAATATGGTCAGGAAACTTTCCCCTGAAATCACTCTTGTCTATCACCCAGGAGGGAATAGACCTTCTAAATTTTCAAAACATTTAAATTCAATAGGAATTGATTCGATATCTATAGATCAGATCGGTAATGTTTTAAGTAATGAATTTATTTAAAGCTGTAAAATCTAGCATTAATATTTTATCCAATAATTTAACTTTGAGAGTCTTATTAAATAATTTAATTCTAATAATTTAAATATAATGATTTTAATCTAATATCCCAAATATGCAAATTAAAATCTTATAATCCAGGTCTAATTTTTTAACTGAGATTAGATCCTGACTACAATTATATCCCGGGAATGTTAATTGCCGTTCAGGAGAGTATACAGGTTGAGTAAGCAAAATCCGAAGTCAAAGTCCAGAAAGGAACCTACAAAAATAAAAGAGGCTACTTCAGAAGTTCCTGCAACAAAGATCGAGACTCCAGAGAAAAAGACTCTTATTAAGGAAAGGACACCTGAGGAAAAGCAAAAGGAGTATAAAGACGGAATTATTAAGACGATAGTAGCTGCATTACTTGGCACAATTGCAGGAGTACTATGTTTCCGTCTATATGGGACAGGAGAAGATAGGATCTGGTATGTTATACTTACGATCGTTATCGGGTTTACATATTTCATACAGAAATTTCTTTATCCTCAACTCAAGATCAGCACAAATGAGTTCAAATTCAAGGACTGGTTCTACGTAGAGTTTATAGTGATTGATTTCTTCCTTGTTGTCTGGACTCTCCTCCTGAATTAAAATCCCCTTTCCTGAACTGCAAAAGGCTCTCTTAAATTTAAGGGCCTTTTATACAGTTTTTTATCACAGGCTTTTATCTTTTTGATTCACAAACATGTGTATTAATTTACAAGATTTTGCATAATTTGGCCGCATATCCAATTAAACTTCTACTTAACTGATGTTTTGTGCCTGCAATAGTCCAACAGTTCATATACCAGAGCAGGCATTTCATAACCGATGACTGCTGTATATATGCAATATTCTTTCAATATACTAACGTTACATTATCATATTGCCCTGCTGTGATAACAGCTTTCTACCATAGCAAAAACTTACATTGTTACTCTCAGGTTATGCTTAAAATCACAGCAAACATTCTGTTTAATATTGTTTACCAAATTAAAGAAAAAACGTAATTTTTGGGGACTATCATGAGAATAGCTATACTTAATAAAGATAGGTGTCAGCCCAGACGGTGCAGTAAGGAGTGCGAGAAATATTGCCCGAGGGTCCGAACAGGGGATGAGACGATTGTTTTTGAGGAGGATGGAAAACCTGTCATTTCCGAGGAACTCTGTGTAGGTTGCGGAATTTGCATTAACAAATGTCCTTTCAACGCCATCATGATCATAGGGCTTCCTGAAGCTCTAACGGAACCCACTCACAGGTACGGAGTAAATGGTTTTGCCCTTTTCGGGCTGCCTGTTCCCAGGGCAGGAAAAGTAACAGGGATTCTCGGTCCTAACGGGATCGGAAAAAGTACGTCCGTTCAGATTCTTTCAGGAGCTTTAATCCCTAACTTCGGACAGGAAAAAGGCGATTGGGACACTGTGCTTGAACATTATGCTGGAACTGCACTTTATGACTACTTTAAAGCTGTTGTAGACGGTAAGGTCCGAGTTTCCCAAAAACCCCAGTACGTAGACCTGATCCCTAAAGCTTTCAAAGGAAAAACATTCGAACTGCTCGAAAAAACCGATGAGAGAGGAGTCCTTGATGAGCTTGTCGACTATCTTGATTTAAAAAGCGTAGTCAACAGGAATATCTCGGAATTGAGTGGTGGAGAACTGCAGCGTGTGGCAATCGCAGCATGTGCGGCAAAGGATGCTCAGTTCTACTTCTTTGATGAAATTAGCCCTTATCTTGACATCTACCAGAGAATTAACGTCGCCCGTCTGATCCAGAATATATCAAAGGACAAAGCTGTGCTCGTGGTAGAGCACGATCTTGCAATCCTGGACATGCTCACAGATGTCATTCACATTGCTTACGGAGAGCCTGCAGCTTTTGGTGTGGTTACTCTTCCGAAGAGTGTACGGGTGGGGATTAACCAATACCTCAAAGGCTATCTCCCTGAAGAAAATATAAGGATACGACCTGAAGCCATAAAGTTTGAAGTCCATCCTCCGAGAGAAGACTACCAATTAAGGTCCGTAGTTACTTTTAACGGTTTCTCAAAGAAATTTGGAGATGGCTTCTCCCTAAAAGCTACAGGTGGCAGCCTTCGGGAAGGTGAGGTACTCGGAATAGTAGGCCCCAACGGGATAGGAAAGTCAACTTTTGTAAAGGTGCTTGCAGGGGAAATCAAGCCTGATGAGGGCGATCCAGGGATAGACGTCAAAATCTCTTACAAGCCTCAGTACATTAAAGCCGACATCCCTGTGCGCGTGCAGGATTTCCTGCGCGGTATTTCAAGACAGTTTGGAACTAGCTACTACGAGGTAGAGATTTCGAATCCACTCCAGCTTGAAAAAATCTATGACAGCCTTCTTACAGACCTAAGCGGTGGAGAATTGCAAAGAGTTGCGATTGCAGCCTGTCTCACCCAGGAAGCCGACCTTTATATTCTGGACGAACCCAGTGCCCATCTGGACGTTGAACAACGTTCTATGGTCACAAAAGTCCTCAATCGCTTTGCCGAAAATAACAATAAGACAGCCCTTGTCGTAGATCACGATATCTACATGATAGATATGTTGAGCCAGAGACTCGTGGTTTTTGAAGGCAAGCCTTCTGTATACGGTGAAGCGCATGGCCCATTCAGCATGGAAAACGGTATGAACAAATTCCTGAAAAACTTGGGCATAACTTTCCGCAGGGACGAGGAAACAAGGCGCCCGCGTGTGAATAATCTGGGCTCAAGGCTTGACCGGGAACAGAAAGAAAGTGGAAATTACTATTATTCGGCAGGTAATTAATTCGACATCAGTATTTTTGCAGAAACTTTTGAAGAGGTTTCTGCAGATACTAAATTTTTCGATACTGGCGTGCAATTCCAAAATAGTTTTTTATCCAATGTGTGAGTTTCTGATTTTCAATGAAGATAGAAAGTCTCGATCTGCCCGATGAAATAAAACGGTTTTATGTCGATTCCGGGATTCTGGAACTTTATCCCCCTCAGGCCGAAGCCGTGGAAAAAGGGCTGCTTGAAGGAAGAAACCTGCTTGCTGCAATCCCAACGGCTTCAGGGAAGACTCTCCTTGCCGAGCTTGCAATGTTGAAATCCATTCGCGCAGGAGGAAAGGCGCTCTATATCGTGCCTCTTAGAGCTCTTGCTTCCGAGAAATTCCGGCGGTTTCGGGAGTTTTCGGAACTTGGAATAAAGGTCGGCATCTCGACAGGGGATTATGACCTGCGTGATGAGGGGCTCGGAGTAAACGATATAATTGTTGCAACCTCTGAGAAAACCGATTCCCTGCTCAGGAATGAGACTGCCTGGATGCAGGAAATTTCTGTTGTTGTAGCAGACGAGGTCCATCTCATAGATTCCCCGGATAGGGGCCCAACGCTTGAAGTTACCCTTGCAAAGCTTCGGAAAATGAACCCTTCCTGCCAGATCCTAGCGCTCTCTGCAACTGTAGGAAACGCCGACGAACTCGCAGCCTGGCTGGAAGCCGAGCTTGTAGTAAGCGAATGGAGGCCTACTGAACTTCTTGAAGGGGTATTTTTTAATGGGACCTTCTATTGCAAAGATAGGGAAAAACCTGTTGAGCAATCCACAAAAGACGAAGCTGTGAACCTTGCGCTGGATACTCTCAGGAAAGACGGGCAGTGCCTGGTTTTCGAAAGCAGCAGAAAGAACTGTATGGCTTTTGCAAAAAAGGCGGCCTCAACCGTTAAAAAAACGCTCTCAGCAGAAGACAGGAAAGCACTTGCAGAAATTGCAGATAAGATTCTCGAAAACAGTGAAACTGATACTTCAACTAACCTTGCAGCCTGTATTCGTTCAGGGACGGCTTTTCACCATGCAGGCCTTACCACGCCTTTAAGGGAGCTTGTAGAAGACGGTTTCAGGGCTGGAAAAATCAAGTTGATTTCGAGCACTCCTACTCTAGCAGCCGGGCTTAACCTTCCTGCTCGACGCGTAATTATCCGAAGTTATCGGCGCTATTCCTCTGAAGGCGGAATGCAGCCTATTCCTGTGCTCGAGTACAAACAGATGGCAGGCAGGGCAGGCAGGCCGAGACTTGACCCGTACGGAGAAGCTGTACTTGTTGCAAAATCCTATAATGAGTTTGTTTTCCTTTTTGAGAACTATATCGAGGCCGATGCCGAAGATATCTGGTCCAAACTCGGAACTGAAAACGCTCTCAGGACACATGTGCTCTCTACTATCTCCAATGGTTTTGCGCGGACTTATGACGAACTAATGGACTTTCTGGAGGCAACATTTTTCGCTTTCCAGTACTCTAACTTCGGGCTTTCCACGGTTGTGAATGAATGCCTTAATTTTTTGCGTCAGGAAGAAATGCTTGAGAATACCGATGCTCTTATTCCTACAAACTTCGGAAAGCTTGTCTCAAGGCTATATATTGATCCACTATCGGCTGCCCGTATTGCAAAGGGCCTGAAAGAAGCAGAAACCCTGACCGAGCTTACTCTACTGCATCTGGTATGCAGCACGCCTGACATGCGTCTACTCTACATGAGGAACCAAGACTATCAGGATATCAACGATTATGTAATGGCTCATGTCAGCGAGTTTATAAAGGTGCCCAGTCCATTTGATACTACGGAATATGAATGGTTCCTCGGAGAAGTCAAAACTTCCCTTCTTCTACTTGACTGGATTCACGAAAAATCTGAAAACGAGATTTGCTTAAAGTTCGGTACCGGGGAAGGTGACATTCATGCAATTGCGGACATTGCAGAATGGGTAATGCATGTCGCTGCCCAGCTCGCCAGTCTCCTTGACCTTAAAGGGGCAAAAGAAGCCGCAGAACTTGAAAAGCGGATACATTACGGAGCAGCCCCCGAACTTATGGATCTACTCGACATCAGAGGTATAGGGCGCGTGAGATCAAGGAAACTTTATGAAGCAGGCTTCAAATCTTCAGCAGAGCTTGCAGGAGCCGACCCTGAAAAAGTGGTTACTCTTTTGGGGCCGAAAATTGCAGCCCGGATTTTTAAGCAGATCGGAAGCCGAGAGGAAGTTCCTGGAATTTTGGAGCCTAAACTTCCTGAGAAAAGCCCTTCCTCAGGGCAAAAAACAATCAGCGATTATTGATTTTACCTACCTCACTTCTTTTGTTTTTTATAGTAGGTTCGCTTTACGGTTTTTACTCTATATTATTAGGCTCAGTAAGGGATAAAATATTAAATGAGGGCAGGGATTTAATGGGATTGGATTCTCAAGTGAATCGATTATCTGGTTGCTCGGCTCTCAGATTGCCGATTGCTAATTTGTAGTAATTCATTTTATCTCGAGTTTAATTCGCCAATTTATATCAGATTTCAACCTGTATCAGGTTCTGTCAGGTTCTTTCAGAGATGGTTATGATGTTATTCAAAAAGTTGTCTGATGTTTCGGAAGCTGAAATGCAGAAATTGCTCTCCCGGGGATCCGGGCTTGAGGACGTAGCGAAAACTGTTTCAGCTGTGCTTTCCGATGTGCGTACCAAAGGAGATGCCGCACTCAGGGAATATACAGCTAAATTCGATAAAGTCGAACTTGCAAATTTTGAAGTGAGCGAGGAAGAGTTTGAGATGGCTCTTTCCGAAATAAGTCCTGAACTCCTGGATCACCTTAAAGCCGCAGCTGCAAACATACAAGCTTTCCATGAAGCTCAGCTTCCGGAAGCTACCTGGTTCATGGAACTCAAACCAGGAATCGTGCTGGGTCAAAAGGCAACACCTCTGGAAAGTGTGGGTGCATATGCTCCTGGAGGGCGGGCTTCCTATCCTTCAACCGTGCTAATGACTGTAATTCCTGCCAGGGTTGCAGGAGTAGAGCAGGTCATTGTTTGTACCCCTCCAAGGCCGGACGGTTCCGTACACCCGCTTACGCTTGCTGCCGCAAAGGTTGCAGGAGCGGATAAAGTTTTCAAACTAGGTGGAGTGCAGGCTATAGGGGCAATGGCCTATGGGACTGAAACCGTTCCCAAGGTGGACAAAATCGTAGGACCTGGAAATGTTTTTGTTACATCTGCCAAAATGCAGATCAGGGACGTTGCAGAGATAGATTTCCCGGCAGGTCCTAGCGAGGTGTTAATCATTGCAGATGAATCAGCAGATGTCGTTATGGCCGCTTCGGATATTATAGCGCAGGCCGAGCACGATCCAAACTCAGTCTCAATACTCGTTACAGGCTCGGATACGCTGGCAGAGGCTGTAAAAAAAGAAGTTCTGGTTCAGGCTGAACAGACTGCGAGAAGCAGCATTGTAAAGGCTTCTCTTGAAAACGCTGCAATTCTTATTGCAGACTCCCTGGAACAATGTATTAGCTTTAGCAATAAATTTGCTCCCGAACATCTTGAGATTATGGTATCGGATCCGGATTTTGTACTTGACAGGATTAAAAACGCAGGATCAATTTTTGTAGGAAATTATTCACCTGTTCCTGCTGGAGATTATGCCTCCGGGACGAATCACGTGCTTCCCACATCCGGATACGCCAGAGTTTATTCTGGTCTGAATATAAACCATTTTATTAAATACTCAAGTATTCAGAGAATCAGCAAGAGTGGGCTTGAAATTCTGAAAGAAACTGTAATCGCATTAGCCGAGGAAGAAGGTCTACATGCACATGCTGATGCTATTAGAACTCGGTTTGGGTATAAACCCTCTAAATAATATTTCGGCTAATCGATATGTATTTAAAATGTAAATGCGTAAACAAAATTTGATTTTTAAATAAATGAAAATCTAATTCTTAAATAAGGAGTGGGGATACGTATGAAAATCAGAGTAGTTAGTTCACGGGAGGAAATTCCTACCCTCAATCCGAACGAGAAGGTTATTCACCTTGCTTTCAGGCCGTCTAACAAGGATGTATTTATGCTTGCGGAAACATGTCCGAAAATTGAAGCGATACAGCTTCCTAAATCTTACAGAAGGACGGTCTCCAAGTCAATTGAAATGTTTCTGGAGATGCAGAAGATTAATCTTCTAGAAGGGGATGTATGGGGACACAGGAAGGATATAAACGAGTATTATAATGTCTCTCAGAACATTCTGGAGAAAATACAGGAATTAAAAGCTGATCGTTTCACCAATGAGGTTATTGCCGAAAAGCTTTCGAGAGAAAGTAAATTAAACTCGGATATGATCCTTTATATCCTGAGCAAAAGAATCGTAGATTAATCTATTAATTCGCCATCTTTCTAGGATGCATTTCAGGATATATCCTTTTTCTAGGACAGATCCTTTTTTCGGGCTGTATTCTGTGAAGGAATAGCGAATGAATCCTTCTTTTCAGATGGAATTCCGGATTGGAATTTCCATCTAATGTTTACTTTTCTTAAATCTCTCTGAGCTTTTGCAGTTTCCAGAGCAATGCTTCACTTTCGTTAAGGTAGGGTCTTTGCTCTTTATTATACTTTATTATACTTTATTTTTCAATCTACTTCTCATACCTTGATTCCTAATTGTGCTTTATTTTTCGATCTACCTCTCATACTTTGATTCCTATTTGTGCTTTATTTTTCAATTTACCTCTCATACATTGATTCCTATCTCAAATCTCATTGGTTTTTTATTCTTCGATTTATTTTTTTATTTTTCCTGGATTATTCTCTGTTTTCTAGATCTAAAATTCTAAAATTGTTACATAACATTATTTTTATATTTAGTATGATTGCAATAACTGATTTATAAACATTTAAGATATGAAAACTCTTTTTTTTCTCAGCGTTTTTGTTTCTGCTTTTCCCACTTACTTTTTTTGAGATATTTTCAAATTAGCGGGACAAAACCAATGAGTATACATAGAAAATTATTTAAATAAAGTCGTGTAACTTATTTTATTGATTCTTTAATGAGTTTTGGGTCGGGGGATCTGTATGAAAATAAGAGTTATTAGTTCAAGAAATGAAATTCTATCACTAAATCCAAATGAAAAGGTTGTTCACTTTGCATTCAGGCCTTCAAATAAAGATATTTTTCTGCTTGTTGAGACATGTCCAAAACTGGAGGTAATTCAGCTTCCAAAATCATATAGACGGACAGTTTCAAGAGCCATAGAGATGTTTCTCGAAATGCAAAAGGTCCAGCTTCTGGAAGGAGATGTATGGGGGCACAGGAAAGATATCAACGAATACTATACTGTCCCCTCTTCCGTAATCTCAAAAATAAAAAGTATGAAAGCTGAAGGCATTCCTGGTGAAAAAATTGCTGAGGAAGTGGCACAGGAGAGCAAGCTTGATCCTCAAATGGTTTCTTATATTCTGGGCAGGAGAGATTTAGAGTAAAATCACCTGATTTCCATCTCGGCAAAGTTGTGGCTATTCAGCCTGGGCCCTGTTTCACCCTATTTCCGCCCAGGAGGATGGATCCCACTCCTTTCCGCTTTGCTTACGCCCAAAAGAGCTGATTTACATACAGAGCGGAGCTAAATTCAAAAAGGATTGATATCTAGAAAGATACTCTTAATTTTTGAAAATTAAGATAGTTTTTAAGAAAAACAGATTTTTTCATACCATTTTCTTGCTATATATCTCTATGCGAGAAAATCTGGAACTGTCATTCTGAAATTTAATCCGAATAATACATTCTTGAATGCTCTTAAATATCCTTGAGATCTTCGACTGTCTTTTCTGGACTATTATGGCGTTTTTAAGTATTCTAGGTAGTTTCCTATTATCTTTGGCTATGGGTGATGCATAAGCGCAGTTTTGATTAAGTTTTCTTTTCTGTGACAGTATCGGAATATTTGTGATTCTCTTGATTGTTAGGATGCTTTTAAAGCATCCTGTTTGAATTCTACTTTGATTTTTAGTTCTAATTTTTTCGGTTATTTCAGGTAAGTTCCTTGTTAAAATACTTGTCATAGGAGCTCATGTCGAAATGTCCGTGCCCGCTGAGGTTGAAGAGAATTGTTTTTTCTTCTCCGGTTTGTTTGCATTTGAGAGCTTCGTCGATTGCACAGCGGATAGCGTGAGAGGATTCCGGAGCAGGGACTATGCCTTCGGTCCGTGCGAACTGTATAGCGGCATCAAATACCGGGCACTGATCATATGAAACAGCTTCAATAAGCCCTTCAGCACAGAGTTTACTTATGATTGGGGAGTCTCCATGGTAGCGGAGCCCGCCTGCATGGATGGCAGGAGGCACATGTTCGTGGCCCAAGGTGTACATTTTAAGCAACGGGGTCATTTCCGCAGTGTCTCCGAAATCATACCTGTACTCACCTTTGGTAAGGGACGGGCAAGCCGAGGGTTCGACTGCGATTACTCTTGGACTATTCTTTCCTTCAAGCCTGTCTTTAATGAACTCAAGGGATATTCCTGCAAGGTTGCTTCCTCCTCCACAGCAGCCTATAACTATATCAGGGTAGGTTTCAACCTGTTCAAGCTGTTTCTTACATTCGGCCCCGATTACTGTCTGATGGAGCATAACATGGTTGAGGACGCTTCCCAGGGAATACTTCGTGCTATCATGCGCGATTGCATCCTCTACGGCTTCACTGATTGCGATTCCGAGGCTTCCCGGTGTATCAGGCTGCTCCTTCTGAATTTTTCTCCCGAATTCCGTATCCGAGCTTGGCGAGGGAACAACATTTCCTCCCCAGATTGTCATGAGGGACTTCCGATAAGGTTTCTGGTAATAGCTGGAACGGACCATATAGACTTTACACTCAAGATCAAAGTAGTTGCAGGCAAGAGCTAATGCACTTCCCCACTGTCCTGCACCTGTTTCGGTTGTGAGTCTCTCGTTTCCTTCTTTCATATTATAATAAGCCTGGGCAATCGAGGTGTTTGTCTTATGACTTCCAGCAGGGCTTACCCCTTCATTTTTATAGTATATCTTTGCAGGAGTTTTGAGAAGCTTTTCCAGCCTGTGTGCTCTATAAAGCGGGCTAGGTCTCCAGAGCTTGTAAATCTCAAGTATCTCCTCAGGGATATCAATAAACCTTTCACTACTCATTTCCTGTTTGATAAGGCCTTTTGCGAAAATAGGTTCAAGAGCCTCGGGGCTTATAGGCTCCCAGGTCCTCGGATCAAGAGGAGGCTCGATAGGAGAAGATAAGTCTGGTAGGATATTATACCACTGCCTGGGCATCTCATTCTCATCAAGGATAATTTTAGTCTTTTCCATAGATTTTCTCCGTCTTTATTGTATGCACAAAATCGTACTTCGATGTATTTAATTGTTACTTACTTTTCAGTTAAGGTATTTATATCTCACTTATGTACTTTATGGAAAAGAGGAATGTTTGAAGGAGTGTTACTAATCAAAAAACAGAAACTGGAAGGCTATATATATATAAATATAAATATAAATTAAAAAAATGAAGTCATTCAGAAACAGAGCAAAAAGTAAAAACGACCAGAACTAAAAGCTTGATCCCAAGAAAGAGCTTAATTCTGAGAAAAGCTCAATTCTAAGAAAAGGATTCTAAGAATTTCAATCGGCTTTAAAATGTCATGTGGATAAATGGCATGTAGATACCTGAAGCTTTTAATTTTTAGTCGGATTTTTAATCTATCTTTTCTGCAAGTTCCACAGCAAGTTTTGCCACTTCAGTCGCACTTGCACCCAGCAGGCGTATCATTGGTTCCTTTCCCGGTCCCCCTTTATCATATATGACTTTCGGCACGCTTCCGTATTTTTTGATTGCTTCGACTGTACCCCAGTCCATTGTACTGGTGTTTTCCGGTTCTTCAGCCCTGTCAAAGGAGGAAATTCCAAGTTTCATCTCTCTGCAGGCTGCAAGGGCTTCCCTGGAGTATTTTACGTTAATTGCTGCCCTTATTTCCGGATTCTTACGAAGGGACGCAAGAATAATCCTTGCTACATGTCGGCTGGCCCCGAAATCTACACAGCCTACAGAAACTGCCCTCCCCTTGTGCTTAACTATCCTGCCTTCGACAGCCGCAACGTCTTTGTATCCGTCAGCTTGAGGAATAGCCATTCCTATATTACAGCCTACTTCGGGGATAAGTTTCGAAAAATCAAAGCTGTTTTCTAGAATCGAAACTGCTTCTTTTAATTCTCTTAAGACCAGGTAGCGCTCTTTTTCGTCCAGAGTCGCTCCAAGCTGGTTTACAGGGCCTGTTCCCCTGCCTACAGGCTGGCTCATCAGGATCGCTTGCTCAACGAATTTCTTTGCTTTCCTAGCAGCCGATTCCAGGCTCTCTCCTGAGGCTAAAAAGGCAGTCACTGCCGCAGAGTAAGTGCAGCCCGAGCCGTGTGTTCCTCCTTTAACAAAAGTGCCCGGAATACGGGTGAAAGTATCAGAAGTAGCTTCATAAAGCAGATCAGTAGCGTCCAGATGTCCTCCTGTAACAATGACGGCTTCGACACCTATATCCGTGATTTTCTTGGCTGCAACTTTCGCATCCTCAGGGGTTTTGACAGCCATACCAGCAAGGTCGCCTGCCTCAAATGCATTTGGCGTAGCAACCTTGCACAAGGGCAGCAGTTCTTCAATAAGGACAGAGATAGCTTCTTTTCGCAGCAGGTTTCCTCCGGCTTCGGCAGCCATAACAGGGTCCAGCACAATGGAAAGCCCATGTTTCCTCACTTCTTTTGCAACTTCCCTTACGATTTCCGATGAGGCAAGCATGCCGGTTTTTGCCCACTTTACTTCCATATCGGTGCAGACAGCTTCAATTTGGCTAGCAATAGCCTCAGGAGTGAGGTCAAAGCTCTCTAGGACTCCGGTAGTGTTCTGTGCAGTAATCGATGTAATAGCGCAGGTTCCGTGCACTCCAAGGGCAGCAAAAGTCTTCAGATCCGCAGCAATTCCGGCTCCTCCCCCTGAATCCGAACCTGCAATAGTCATAACAATCTGGGGTTTTATTGTTAATGATTTTTCTATCATGTGCTTCTCTCTTTTTTTCGTTCGTTTTTACCATTTCGGAAACTTTTTTTCAGGAAATGAAATTAATTTATTTATCATTGTACCCTTTGGGAAGATTTTATAAGGTTTTGATGTATTATTTATAAAAAATCTTCTCAACAGGTTTACATGAGATTTTATTTTCTCCTGGAGTTTTGCTCCTGTCCTGATGAGAATTCTTGTCTATATCAGGTAATTCTTTAATATAATTCTGGATGGCATCAGGGTGTTTTTTACATGAAAACTTAATAAATGACATATTTCTTCGATACCTTTATATAGTGTATTTACGACTTTGATGCAAATAATCAAATTTAAGCGCGGCGATTAATTTAAATCTGGATTAACTATTTATATTGATATAGATAATGACTTGATTTATAATGTTTTAAGGGGACTGTAAGGATGGCAAACCGACCTCTGGATATTTTGAACAACGCATTAGACACACCTGTAATCGTTAGATTGAAAGGCGCACGCGAGTTTAGAGGCGAGCTGAAAGGATACGATATTCACATGAACCTCGTGCTTGACAATGCTGAAGAGCTAAGAGAAGGAGAAGTTGTAAGCAAGTTCAGCAGTGTCGTTATTCGCGGTGACAACGTGGTATACGTATCTCCGTAATCTATATCAAGCACTTCATCTATTATCGTTAAATCTCGGTGAGCAACAGGACTTATTGTGACTGGCCGCAGAGAGTAAATTCAGAATAATAGTATCGCTTCAGATTATAGAATATTGCTCTAACAAATTAATTTTTATCAGGAGATTTAGGAATGAGTAAAGGTACTGCATCAATGGGAAAAAGGCAGAAACGCACACACGCCAAATGCAGACGCTGTGGAAGTGTTTCTTTTAACGTGCATACAAAACAGTGTACTTCATGTGGTTTTGGAAAAACATCTCGCATAAGAGCTTACAAGTGGCAGGCAAAGTGCAAGTATTAAACCTGTCTGTTCCACTTTCTCTATTTTTTACCTGCATCGGAGGTCAAAATTGAAAGAAGAATGTGGCGTTGCAGGCATAATTTTACCAAGTGACAGGCCACAATCCAATACTGTCGCATTCAAGCTGTATTACGCCTTGTATGCCCTCCAGCACAGAGGACAAGAATCCACTGGCATAATGGTATATGATGGTACATCTTCTCATTCCATCAAAGGCATGGGTCTTGTTCCTGATGTGTATAATAAAGATTCTCTGGGACGCTTGATCGGGAATGTAGGAGTAGGACATGTCCGCTACTCAACAACCGGAGGATCAAGAATAGAAAACTGCCAGCCCTTTGTCCTGAATTTCAAAGGAGGAGCAGTTGCAATTGCCCATAACGGAAATTTAGTTAATGCCAAAGACCTCAAGGATGAACTGGAGTGCGAAGGACGTATCTTTATCAGCGACTCTGATACCGAAGTTATCGGCCACCTTCTTGTAAAAGAGCTAATAAGGCACGAGCCTGTAGAATCAATCCGGAATGTTATGCGCAAACTTGTAGGCTCTTATTCTCTGGTAATCCACATAGATGGCATTCTATATGCTGTGCGTGATCCTTTTGGATTCAAACCTCTCTGTTTCGGGGAAGTCGATGGTGGATACGCGGTTTTCTCGGAGAGTGTAGCTCTGGATACTCTTAATGGCACTCTTATCAGGGATGTGCGTCCAGGTGAAGTAGTAGTCCTTACAGGCGAGGGCTTTGAAAGCTACCAGATAGGAAACGAACCTCATCCTGCACATTGCGTTTTTGAGTTCATTTACTTTGCAAGGCCAGATTCCATTATTGATGGAAAACTGGTCTATAAGGTGCGGGAAAACATTGGGAGGGAGCTCGCCAGAGAACATCAGGTCGAAGCTGATATTGTTTCGCCTGTTCCTGACTCAGGGATTACTTCCGCAATCGGCTACGCCAGGGAATCAGGTATTAAATATCTGGAAGGCCTGATGAAGAACCGTTACATAGGGCGCACATTTATCCTGCCTGGCCAGGATTTGCGTGAAACCGCAGTCCGGCTCAAAATGAATGCCATCCAGGATAATGTCAAAGGCAAACGTGTTGTTCTGGTTGACGACAGCATTGTCCGGGGTACAACCTCAAGGCGGATTATAGATATGGTTCGCAGGGCAGGTGCATCAGAAATTCACGCAAGAGTTGGAAGTCCTGCAATTATCGCTCCCTGCTATCTGGGTATAGATATGGCTACTCGGCAGGAACTTATTGCCTCTTATAAGACCGTAAAAGAGGTTGAAAGCCTCATTAATGCGGATTCTCTCGGATACCTAAGTATTGACGGGCTTATGCGGGCTCTGGGGTGCGATAAGAACGATATGTGCATTGGCTGCCTAACAGGTGAGTACCCTGTGGAAATCCCAGGAGAAAACTGCATAAGGAAGCAGACACGTCTGGACGATTTCAATAATAACCCGGAAAGTTCCTGAGTGACTTTTCTCAGTCAATTTGTAAGGAATTTTCTCTATTATTCTTTTTGAGTTTTCACTATTTTTCTTGATCTCTTCTTTGTTTTTATCCGTTCTACGTTTATTCATCCGCTGTAGCTATTATGTTATTTTTATCTGTGTTAAGCCCTTAAAAGCATAATATTGACTGTCCTGCTTCTAGGTCCATCCATTTCGGCAAAAAAGATTCTCTGCCAGGTCCCAAGCTCAAGCTTTCCTTCTAAAATGGGAAGGGCTTCGCTTGCTCCAAGCAGTACTGTCCTTAGATGAGAGTCTGCATTGTCGTCTATGCGGTCGTGCTTATACCCTGCACCGGTAGGCACCAGTTTATTTAATAGATCCAAAATATCCTCCTTTAGCCCACCTTCGTTTTCGTTTATTATGATGCCTGCGGTAGTGTGACGTGTGCTGATAAGGCATATGCCTTGAGCTATTTCGCTTTTCCTTACTTCTTCCTGAACTTCTGAAGTGATATCTACCAGCTCAACGCGTTTAGATGTTTCAATTTTGAGTTGCAAAGTCTTTCCCTCTAAAGCTTTTCAGGTTTTACTCCAGATTTTTATGTATATGCAGGCTCTTGTACCCTGTGCATAATAACTAGTTATTTAGAGGAGATTAAAATCGTTAAAATTCTTATTTTCAGCTAATAAAGAAAAACCCTTATTTTCAGTTAAAATCAAAATTCAATAGACGAATTTATATATTATACTGATTGGTACAATTCTTTTCTTAAAAAACATTTCTTTAGCTTAATATCTTCAGTAAACTGGATTTAATACCGAAAAATGATATCCTGGAAGGTGTAATAATCCAGAAAGTAGTAATCCAAAAATAAAAATCAAGAAAATAGTAATCAGGAGGGAAATTCCCAATCTGACAATAAAGGAGAGTATACTCTATTGCCGGATTAGATCAATAACCCTCACTATCTTACTACAATTCACACTATTTTATCTTCTTTTTATCCCATATATGGACATGCACAAGAGGCATACAATGCCACTGATTATACTGAATCCAGGAGTCTTTTCACTTTCTTCAGTCATCTTATTTTCAATAGTGTTTGCATTACTTCCTTCATTACTGCCTTCAGTATTATTTATGGCTGCTTTAGCAGGTTCTGCAGTTATTGTATTGTTTTCATCTTTTACACCTGTTATTGCAAAGGAAGAGTAGCCAGGTACGTCTGCTGTGAAATGCAAGAACTGATCATCTTCACCTGTTAGACTTACTGGCAGTTCCACCCATTCTTTTTTCTCATCATCGTACCAGTCAAGTATAATTGAGGACTTGTTTATGTTATTCTCATCTACCCATGAGGTATTGACTTTAAAATTGACAGTTGGACTCTCAATATTCTTTGAGGTGCCATAACCACTGTTTCCAACCCATATATTGAATGATTTGTAGACGATACCTTCAGGAAGCTCGGAAACCAGGCTCGACTTGTTTTTCAGTTCCTCTACTATTGTAGTGGTCTTTCCTACGGTTTTTGTTGACCTGAACGTTATCGATTCAACACAGGTTGCATTATTTGTAAAATTAAAATTCACATCCTTTCCACTGGCAATAAAGTTCTGTAAAATCTCTTTTACCTGGACGTTCTTTGCTGGTTCAGGGGATCCACCACCGCCACCGCCACTACTGCTACCTCCGCTCTTGTGGCTGTGTCCTCCTCTACTGCCGCCACTGCCGCTGTTACTATCACTACTACTGATAGTGTCGGTGTTATTGTTACTGTCGCTGGAATTACTCTCTTCCAGTACGATTATCGTATTGATTTTTGAGGCGGTTTCGTTCTCATTAATAACTGTCAGATTAACATCATAGTTCCCTGCTGAGGAATATATGTGCTGCGGATTCGGCTCGCTTGAAGTATTTCCGTCTCCAAAGTTCCAGCTCCATTCTTTTGCATTCTGCGAGAGATCTGTAAATTGCACAGAAAGAGGAGCAGAGCCGCTAGTGATATCTGCATCAAAGTCCGCTACAGGAAGAACTTTTTCTTGACTTGGTTCTCCCTCCACAGCTATATTTAAGGTTTTCGAGCTCGATCCATTTTCATTATTTACTGTCAGGACAACGTTATAGTTTCCTGCTGAAAAATAAGTATATGCTGGGTTCTGCTCGATTGAAGTAGCTCCGTCTCCAAAGTTCCAGTTCCATCCGTTTGCGTTTTGCGATATATCTGTAAATTGCACAGAAAGAGGAGCAGAGCCACTGACAGTATTTGCATTAAAGTTTGCTACTGGATGAACTTTTTCTTGACTTGGTTCTCCCTCCACAGCTATATTTAGGGTTTTCGAGCTCGATCCATTTTCATTATTTACTGTCAGGACAACGTTATAGTTTCCTGCTGCAGAGTAAATATGCGTTGGGTTCTTCTCTGCTGAAGTAGCCCCGTCTCCAAAATTCCAGTTCCATCCGTTTCCGTTTTGCGATATATCTGTAAATTGCACAGAAAGAGGAGCAGGGCCGCTTACAGTATTTGCATTAAAGTTTGCTACAGGAAGAACTTTTTCTGGAATAGGTTCACTCTGAACAATTATATTTTGAGTCTTTGAACTTGAGCCCTTTTCATTATTTACTGTCAGGACAACGTTATAGTTTCCTGCTGCAGAGTAAATATGCGTTGGGTTCTTCTCTGCTGAAGTACTTCCGTCTCCAAAATCCCATGACCAGGAAGTTGCATCTGTACTCTTATCAGTAAGGGAAATAGTTAACGGGGCTTTTCCGGAGGTTGGCGATGCAGAGAATGCAGCAACTGGTGCTTTTAAATCGTTATTGTTAGGAGTTTCATCGTTTCCAGTGTTACTATTGCTTCCATCAGGGCTCCATCTTGCATAGTAAGGCATTCCCTCTTGATACACACCACTAATACTTTGTATAGCAACTTTTTTTGTATCAAAAGTTGTGTCTATAAACTGTCCGTTCCCAATATATATTCCAACATGGCTGAGAAGCCAGTAAGTTCTGTCATTTTTAACAACATCTTTTTTCCAGAAAATTAGATCTCCAGGCGTGGGAGAAGTTGTAGTAACATAATAGGGATTTTTTTTCATGTTAGGTACAGTTTGGAAAACTATGTCTTTGGCTCCAGCTTGCTTGTATACTTGAGATACCAAGTGAGAGCAATCAATGCCCGATCGGCTGTTGCCGCCATGCACTGATTTAACTCCGATCCAGCTTTTTGCGGCTTCTACTACTTTGGATTCGGATGTTCCTACAGGAGCTGCTGATACAAGGGGTATAAATGCTATTAAGATAGCTACAAGAAGTATGGCTATTAATTTTTGTTTGTTTCTATTCATTTTTACCCAATATCCATATTTTTACTAAGATAACTATTTCATCTTCACTTGTTAATTATAATAATTCAATGCTCAGTTTTACTTCTGGACCACATCTAGTTTAAATTAGATCGTATACCAAAATTCAGTTATGAAATTTTTAATATATTAACTTCTCATTTATAATCATCAAGTTGTATTTATTTTGTACTATGCTAACCAAATATCCAAGTTTTTATTTCAAGATATCAATTCCTTATTAAAAATAATATTTACTATCCCTATCTTTTTATCTTAAAATAAAGTTACTTCGTTACTGAAGTTTATTCCTGTATATTTAAATTTACGATAAAGCTCATTCCAAAACTCTGGATTAGGTCCTTATATCTCTGACTTTGAATAACCGATTGATCTTTCGATCATGAAACTAGTTCTAGAACTCTTATATATGTGCAAATAAGGTCGCTTTTGGGATGAACTTATAAACAGATATTAAACGAAGATGACAACAAGAAAATGTTAAAGCCTTTAGATTGAAAAAAGAATTTATCCATTATTAATAATTGTGGGATAGCCTCTTCAAAGTGATGTGGCTGCCAATAATTGGTTTTATAAAAAATGTAATATAAGAGTCTTTGAGGCTTTAAAAAAGAGACTTCGTAGATTTTCTCTTCTGTGTTGAATTAAGTTCTTTTAAGGTTTCATTAATAGAGTGGAGGAATTCAGCTTTGAGTCTTTCGATCAATTGCTCCGGAGCTATGATTCTGAAACAGGCAGGAGTTTCTTTTTTAACTTTCACATATCCTTTATTTTCCATTCTCTCCAGCACGGAATAGATCTTCGGTCTTGGCACATGGGTAAATTCATGGATTTCCCTTGCTGTAGCTTCATTCAAACTCAAGAGTCCAACATAAATTTTTGCCTCATTTTCTGTAAACCCCAGCTTCTTGAGTTTGCTTATGAGTTTGATATCCATTACATCCCTCCAGCACTTTTTTGTTCAGGCGGTGTCATCGAGCTTCCTCAGTGTTGCAAACACTATTTGCAGGCTCTCCTCATATGCAAGAATATCTTCTTCATCTAACTTTTTTAGTATCTTGTAGGCATTATGTTCAAGCTCTTTCATGAACCATTCCCTGTAAGCTTTTCCCTTTTCGGTGAGAGAAATAAGGGTTTTTCTCCGGTCATCAGGGTCTCCTTTCCTATAGACAAGCCCTTCTCTTTCCAGCGCATCGATCATGCTTGTTAGGCTTCCTTTCTGAAGATCGAGACACTTTCCCAGGGTTGTAGGCATAATATTATCTATTGCTCCTATAATCAGAATTGCCCGATTCTGATTTTTATTCAGGCTATATGGGCTGTCCCCTGATTTGTGAAATATTTCTGCAAAGTGTTTTTGAAACAGATTCATTATTTCAAACTGGAGTTTTACTGTTTCTTTTATCTTTTCTTCTTTCATTGGTATCACAGTCAGGGCTTTTTCCGAATTCGAATTACAAGCTGAAATCGTTTTTCCAGAATTTTTTGAATTTCGAAAGTTATGTTGAAAATATGTGAAGAACTTGGAGCCTAATTATTCCTAGCTCTATCCTCTAAACTACTTTGTCCATTATCTTACTATTCATAAATCTAATTGTTTGATTTCTTACTAAATCATTAGTTTCTATTTATACTTTATGACTTTAAATTTGGCAGTCAATAATATTAGCACTTTTTTATACTTTTATTTGTTCCCATCAGACATTTCAGGTACAACTGTGCCCAGATGAAAGTAATTATCGAACCTATAACCGTACCCGCAACAAGCCCCTACCATACACCAAGAAGTCCCCAGTCAAATCCGACAGCAGCCAGAGCATCAGCTTCCAAGGCCTGCAACCCAGAAGGTATCCAGTAAGGTTGTATATGGTCTGCACGGACATAGCGACTATTATAGGAATTGAAAGCTTGACAACAGCTTTCCTAGGGTCTCCGAGGAGAATATTCACTCCTTCTGTAGTTTCTTGAAGGCTTCTTTCTTTTTTGATCCTGTTTTCTCCTGAATATTCCTCAACCCTTTCGCTTCTGGTTAATGTTTCCCTATTCATTTCTCCAGCTGTTTTTCTCCGATTGCCTTTAAAATCCAGTATCTTCTGTCTGTTCCTTTCTGGTCTCTTCTGCCTTTAACATTTCCTTACTTACTAGATAATTTTTTATTTTTTATTCAAAAGGAGCCTAGAAAAGCAATTAATCGTGGGGAAACGTATATTTATAAGTAGAATTTATGGATACAAGTAAAAAATACGAAAATAGGTTGAGATATAAACTTAAAATAAAAATAATGACCTGATAACAGGTCAAAAGCTATATAAATCCGTTTGGGTTTCTACCTCTTTTTAAACGCAAAAAATTGCAATTTATATAATTTGCAGATTATATCTTGTATCTATTAGTTCAGAGCCTTTGTGAAAGCATTCATCCAATTGTTAATAAAACACAGAGAGTATCTATTATGTCTAACAGCAATTTTAGAGGAGTACTGAACTCTATGGGACTTGTTTTTGGAGATATCGGAACAAGTCCAATATATACCCTGACAGTTATCTTTCTTCTCACAAAACCTACATATTCTCACATAATAGGAGTTTTATCTTTAATTATTTGGACACTTATTATACTTGTAACTCTGGAATATGCCTGGCTTGCAATGAGCCTGGGTAAAAAAGGAGAAGGAGGTACAATAGTCTTAAAAGAGATACTCGTTCCTCTCCTCAAGTCGAGTAGAAATGTATCTCTAGTCACATTGTTAGCTTATGTAGGAACGTCTTTCCTCATGGGAGACGGAGTAATTACTCCTGCAATAAGTATTCTGAGCGCAGTCGAGGGATTGCGAATAGTTCCTCAGTTAGAAAACATAAACCAAGGCACTATCGTACTTATTTCTGGCCTAATTGCAATAGCACTTTTCACAGTTCAGAGCAAGGGAATTGAAAAAATTACATGGGTTTTTGGGCCTATAATGGTTATATGGTTTGCAGCCATGGGATCTGCAGGTATTGCTTCTATTTTCTATACGCCAGAAGTGATTAAAGCCATCAATCCTTATTATGCTATTAGATTCCTTCTGGACAATGGGATTATGGGATTTTTTGTACTATCGGAAGTTATCTTGTGTGCTACAGGAGGCGAAGCCTTATATGCTGATATGGGACACCTGGGAAGAGAGCCTATTTTAAAGGCCTGGAGATTCGTATTTATAGCATTGGTTTTTAATTATCTCGGGCAGGGCGCATTTCTTCTCCGAAATCCTGGTTCTACAAATTTTTTGTATGAAATGGTAAATCAGCAGGCACCCTTACTTTATATCCCATTCCTCCTCCTGAGCATTATGGCTACAATTATCGCTTCTCAGGCTATGATAAGTAGCATGTTCTCTATAGTATATCAGGGAATTACGACTCGAGCAATGCCAATGCTAAAGATCGATTATACTTCCGGGATATTAAAGTCGCAGATATACATAAGTACCGTAAACTGGTTACTCCTCATTTCGGTATTGTTTATGATGCTTATATTCAAAGAATCAAGCAGATTAGCAGCTGCATATGGACTGGCAGTTACAGGAACTATGTCTATTACAGGAATACTTATGACTTCTATATTTTATCACAGGAGAAATATATCCAAAGCCCTTATTTCGCTATTTATAACGTTTATTGACATAGTATTCCTTCTCTCAAATAGCTATAAAATACCTCATGGAGGTTACTGGTCCATTATCATAGCACTTTTTATTTTCTCTCTTATAATTATATACACTTCCGGACAAAAGAGGCTGTACGAACTGATGAAGCTCATGAAGGTTGAAAACTTCCTTGAAAAATATAAGCAACTATATGCTACTCAAAATAAAATAACTGGGACTGCCCTCTTCTTTACACGAGATATAGCTAACATTCCCCAGTATATTTCCCATGTAATGTTTAAAAATAATATTATCTACGAAAATAATATTTTTATTTCAATTATCAAGTCCGACAGTCCTTTTGGAATAGAAAGTTCGTTCACAAAAGAACTGGCAAAAGGGTTGAGAGTATTTGAAATAAAGACCGGATATATGGAAATTGTTGATGTCGAGCAAATCCTGAAAGACCAGGGCATTAGTGAAAAAACAATATTTTATGGAGTAGAAGATATATTCACTACTAATTTAATATGGAAAATCTTTTCCATAATTAAAAAATTGTCCCCCTCGTTTGTCCAGTTCTATAGACTCCCTACTGATGAATTACATGGAGTTATGACAAGGTATGAAATGTAAAATAGTTTCTCTGTTTGGGTAATTGTCCAGACCGGACGATTAACCCAAAACCCTTTCATTTTTAAACAAGGATAATTGAACAAAATGGAAGGACCGAATTGGAGAAATAATATTTACCTTGCCGTATCTTGCTGTAACTCTCTTTGCTTTTTTGTAGTCGCACCCGGTACTGCAGCAGCCGAGGAGAATATATACACAAATGTGAGTTTGAATAATGCTAAGAAAATGGTTGAAGAAGGTAATATCTTCATTCTTGATGTCCATACCCCGGACGAATTCATGCAGCTCATATAAAGAGGCATATATAAAGTGGCATTATTGATACCGTAGCAAGCCTTAAGAATCCACCCGGAGAACCTGTTTTACCTCCTGAAGATTTATTGGTAAATCGAACGGGTGAGTTAACAAGTTACTGTAATGCAAAGATACTTGTCCATTGCAAGACCGAAAGTCGAAGCACTAATGCGAGCAAGATTCTGGTAAATGTCGGCTACACTAATTCCATAACATGCAGGGCTAGTCAAAGTCTAGATACGCAGGATATTCTGTTGTAAGCAGTTTTGTGAATGAGCTTGAGTGTGCAGATAATTTAACCAAAACCGCTCTCAAAGCAAAAGTCAACAATATACTCTGTTCTTGAAAAAAGAAACAACTTAACAGCTATCAAAATTAGGCAAATTTACTTATATCGTTGATCAAGGAAGCTGAAGGCAGGCTGGATTCTTAGGAAGCCGATTACCTGATCCATGAATCCACAATCCATCTTAAATACCTGATCTGATTCAGCGCTTACAAGTTGCCTATCATACAGACAATTTTATTTTATATTCTCAGGATAACAAAGCCTGATTGCTATTTGGCGTATTATTTAATATCTTTTTACAATTGATACGGCTATTAATACAAATATCAGGCTAGCCAGTTTAAATCCTGGAAGGCTTTCTTCTATAGCGTACGATTTTTCTTCTACCTGTATAGGAAGGTTAAGCGTATAATCTTCTGCGTTTTCAGTATCTTCTCCAAAATAATAAACCACACTTCCTTCTTAAGTAAGAGGCTTCTCTGGATTAAGAGTACTTTTCTTAATTATTAAAACATAGAAATAGGAAAAATGTATGTATTTTTTCCTGAGGCTACGTTTAAATTCTTTTTAATCTTATTTACTTCCTCTTAATAGCATAAACTCCTAACAGGCATATACCTGCAACCAATATTCCAAATCCGAGAGCACTACCTGAGCCCCCTTCTTCGATTTCTTCTTCTCTGTTATTTTTGGTTTCTACATCTACGCTCTCATTTGAGCTGGGAGTCTTTTCGGGATTTGCTGAAACTTCCTCGACTACAAAGGGATGACTGAGTGAAATCGGGTTGTAATTGTCCTTATCATCTCCAGACCAATAGAGACCACTGAAGTGTACTGTAAAAGTACCTACTTTTTCTCCCTTAAGACCAATAGAGATTGTCTGGGTGCTTCCGGGGGGCACGGAAAATGTTCCGTAAGCCGTATCTGATGCACCTGTCTGAGCAAAATCCTTTCCATATACATGGATTCCAGAGGGTACGTTGATCCTTGCATCTACGTTTAGAGTCACATCATTAAGGGATGGATTATCAATATAAAGTTCAACAAGACCATCTTCATTTTTGGTTATAACATCATTAACCGGCCTAAGTACCACGGTCGGGTCCGCTCCGGGCTTCTGTCCAGCCGCAGAACCTTCTGTTGTGGTTTCAGTTAAGTTTGTAGTAGATGTTTCATTCATTGGTAGGGAGTTATTGACGTATTGATTAACGGATTTATTGAGAGATTGATTAACCGCTTTATTGACAGATTCGTTAGCCTTTAAAATCTTTGATGCCGTGTCACTTACTACTGGGTTATATGATGCATTTGCAGCACTTGATAATATGGCCCCAAAAATAAAGATAGACATCAGTAGTATGGGCAAACATTTTTTCAATTTTTATACCTCCTTCTAGGGGTATTGAATTAAATATACAATAGTTTTTTGAAAAATGTTTTTCAAAATTTTCAACGTTTGTTTCTACAAAGAATAGTTTATTTCGATCAACGTTTTCAGCGTGTATTGAGCATTTTGGTTTAATTTACTTTCGGGTTACTTCCATAAACTGAAATGATCAGGATCATGATGTATTATAATTCTAGCGAATAATATTTCCGCGAATTATAAGCATTTACATATAACCAAATACAAAATGAGTAGATTTAATAAATATGAATCTGGAAGAGAAAAATTCTGAAAAAGGTATTGAATATCTTTATAGCTGAATCGATTAAAATTAATAGATATCTTGGGTTTCTCTGCTTAAAACTTGAGTTATGACCCGGGAAGGCTTCATTAGTTTCTTGATAATATTGCGTGATATCTGTATTCATAATACATAGACTTTACATATTCCATTTTGAAGCCATTGTCTATGGCTATTTGTTCAATAAAGTAAGGGCTGTAAGCATCCCCTATTATATCTCTAGGACGGTTTTTCAGAATAGCTGATGTCTGCCGCAAGAGCCCAAAACCAGTTTTAGGTAAAGTCTTCCAAAGTTTAAAATTCTGTGAGAACCATCCCATTTTCCATAAAGAATACAATCTGGGATCAATTATATCAAAAAAGACTATTTTTCCGTCTTCATTGAGATATTCGGATGCATGACGTATAAAAGCATCTATCTGCTGAGGCGTCAGATACTGTACTACTGCTGTTGCAGTGATCCGATCAAATGGTAAACTCAACTTTTCCCAGATTGTTTCGTCATCGGCAAGGATTAAATCTATATTTTTATAGTTCTGCTGCCACATTTTCTTTTCAGCTTCAAAAAGCATTGAAGAAGAAAAGTCAGCCCCTACTATCCTTTCATAATTTGGCACATAATATATCAGAAGCTCCCCGGCACCGCATCCGAAATCTAGAAGAGATCTGCCTCCTCTTAAATGAAACAGTTTTTCCCTAGCTTCTTTAAAAAGGAACTCTTCTGTAGAATACCTGTGGCCTCCTTTCTTTTTATCCGAGAAATATTCTTGCCAAGAAAACTTCGGTTTATTAAATGCTGTTTCCATATTGAATGTCCCCCCCCGTTTCTCGGTCTTTTTAATTTCATTGATATACTGGTACATAGAGAAAATGAGCGATGATTGCATCTCTATGAAGTTTACATGAAAAAATCTGTTTGTTATTACAAATATCACATTATTTTATTTAGATATTGAAACGTTTGTCCTGAAAATAAGTCCCGATCTATTATCGGGAGTTTCTCTACTGATGCTTGATTTTTCGATATACTGATTCTTACGATGAACTAATTTTTCAATGAATACTATGTTGTCTGTATTAGCGGGTTAAAGTCTTTTATATTCCATCATGGTTCTCAACTAATTTCTTCCCTCCGCACAGTACCGCTGCAGCCCTGACTACGCTGTCCGGAGTAAAAAAGACCGGCATTCCGCTGGCTGTAAAAACCGAAGCACTTTCCCTGCTAAATTTTTCCTTCTGGGGAACAGATGAGAATTGGTTTTTCACAGTTACTGACAAAGGCTTTGATTTTTTCCGCAACCCCTCTAGAAAGAAGAGGCGGACCCCAGAGCAGGCTCACTATTGCAAGATCGTATTCTTCCCCAAAAGCCTCCTGTAGAGCATTAACGTAGTGTTCATCCTTTACACTGCCTGTCAGGTCTACAGGATTTCTTATAGAAGCAAAACAGGAAATTTCTTTCTCAGTTTGCTTACAGACTCTCTGGAGAGGTCCGGAACTCTGAGTCCAGCCTCCTCACATGCATCAGCGATGGAAATCCCGATTCCTCCTCCGTCAGTTATAATAAGAACTCTTTTACCTTTCACCAGCGGATAACTGTTCAGGACTTTGCAGGCATCTTTTAATTCTTCATAATTTGCAACTTCTATTATACCTGCTTTCCTGAAAGCAGCTTCATAAGCTTCATACCTGCCGCTAACAGCTCCTGTATGAGAACTTGCTGCTCTTGCGCCCGGCTCTCTTTTTCCGACTTTGAGGGCTACTACAGGCTTCTTTTTCACACATCTGGAAGCAGCAGCAATGAACCTGCGTCCATTTCCTACAGACTCAATGTAGAGAGCAACTGCTTTTGTTGCTTCGTCTCCTGCCAGAAATTCAAGGCAGTCGCTCTCATCCACACCTACTTTATTTCCATAGCTTACTACCCTTGCAACCCCTGAACTCTCGTTTGCCATTTCATTCATAATCATAACGGCAAAGGATCCACTTTGGGTAAGCACTGAAACCCCTCCTCTTGCAGGCCTTTCAACCTTATCGTTGCTTATAAAAAAGTATCCACTTTTGAGGCCGTGTCGTAAATCCCAAGGCAATTCGGCCCCATAACCCGGACTCCTTTCATCTCTAAAATTCCTTTCAGGAGAATCTCAATTTTCTTTCCTTCAGGTCCAATTTCCCGAAAACCGGAGCTGATAATTATTGCTCCTTTTATGTTTTCCACAGGGCCATTGAGAATTTCAAGAACAGTAGGAGCTGGAACTGCAAAAACCGCAATATCGATTTTGTCCACTATTTTACTTGGAGCAGAATAACATTTAAGCCCTCTGATTTTCCTTGTAGCTCGGATTTACGGGATATGTTTTTCCCTGAAATCCCGCTTCCAGGAGGCTTTCTAGGATTGTATAGAAAAGCTTTTCGGGATCTGGTGAGGCGCTCCTATCAGGGCTATGCTTTCAGGCTTGAAGAAAAAGTCAATACAATACTTCCCTCAGTGATCATTTATGCCCGTCCGAATAATCTGCAGATTATATCCAGATTCTAGCTTCGAACTTAAATATTTACACATAATAAACTCCGGCTTCCATAAATACCAAAACAAAAAAATCTGAAAAATGCCAGCAGATAAGAAAAAATTGACTACAAAATCTTTAACCCTACAATCATGGAAAAACCTAAAAGTATGGAAGTCCCCTTGCATTTGCTTTTTCTTCTATATTTTCCATTTTGGTTTTCTTCTTTCCCTTATACGATTCAGCGGTCACAGTACATGCAAATAGCCTTTTGACACTCTTCATTCTGGAATTTCCATTTCAACCCCCAGCGTTTAATTGCCTGTATTATTTTCACGAAATCTACTCCGCTCTCGGTCAGATAATACTCGGACTTTGGAGGATTTGCTGAATTATCAACCCTTTTTCCAATTAGGCCTTCCGTTTCCAGTTCTGTAAGCCTCTCTGAGAGGATTTTCGGGGTTATGTAGCCAAGTTTCCTTTTTAGCTCATTAAAGCGTTTTTCCTTTTTTTCCCCCTTATGCAGCTCCAGAAGGATATGGATTGTCCATCTTTTCCCGATGATATTCATGGTCTTGTAGACTGTGCAGTCTTTCATAGTATAAACATAGAAACTGTCTGATATATAAATTAGTATCTCTAATATACTGGTATCAAAAGCATACTATTATAAAATGTATTTTATAATACAAATTTGTATTAATTTCCAGTAAAAGTTTCCTGTATCTGGCAAAACAAAAAGAAAGCAGCTCTGACTGAAAAACTGGGTCTGAAGTGACGTCCATCGCTCTGCCAAAGCGAAATTCATGTCTTTATCTGGAATTATACCGCTTGAGCGAACGAAGTGAGCGGAACGGATCCGTCCCCCCGAGACGGGAATCGTGCAGGAGGGACTTGGGAGATGAAACCTGAGCTTTGTTCAGCCCTCTTGAGCGAAGCGAAAAGGGCTCCGTGCTCCCGAAGCGGAATTCGGGCGACGGAACTCGGACGATTTTATCAGGACTGCCAGGACTGCCAGAATCCAAATCTCTAAAAAATACTGAAAGTTTGGAGCGAATGATAAACATGAAAGACAACTTACCGGAAAAAGGTGCAATCGTTCAGAGAGACCGTGAAACCTATGCAATCGCCCCCCACCTCGCCGGAGGAATTGTGGATCCGACAACTCTCAGGAAAATCGCTGATGTTGCAGAAAAGTATGGGGCTGCTGCTCTCAAGATGACTTCTGCCCAGAGGATTGCAATCGTAGGCCTGAAAGAAGAAGACCTTGACAATGTGTGGGCTGAACTTGATATGAAACCCGGTGCAGCTATAGGGCTTTGCGTAAGGAGTGTGAAGTTCTGTCCTGGGACGACTTTCTGTAAGCAGGGAAAACAGGATGCAGTAAGCCTTGGTCTTAAACTGGATGAAAAATACCACGGAATGTCGATGCCTTCAAAACTAAAAATGGCTGTTTCCGGCTGTCCAAATTCCTGCTCTGAACCTGCCATCAAAGATATAGGTGTAATGGGCACTGCCAAAGGATATACTCTGATGGTGGGAGGCTCTGCGGCTGCTACTCCAAGACTTGCTAAGGTTGTTGCAAAAGAACTGTCTGAAGAAGAAATTCTTGAGGCAATCGAGAGGATCGTTAATTTCTATAAAAATTCTGGCACGAAAAAGAGGCTTGGAAGGTTTATTGAAGATATGGGTATTGAGAGTTTCAAATCCGAGATAGGCCTGTAAAACTAGGAAAGTTTGCATGTGATATCTACATGTTTAAATTAGCTTATACAATGTTGAATTCCTTCTGATATGCTCCCATTAATCATGTTTCTCTTGTAAACTCTTAACCCGAGATAAATACGGGTTTTAGGGATCAAATTCTAACGCTCTTCGATAGTAATAGAGAAATTTATACCGACCAGACGTATATGGGATGGATATCAGAATGGAATTTCGTAAATACATAAAACGTAATCAAAAACGGTCAAAAACATTAACACAAGATTGGTTCTAATAATAATCATAAGATGTATTTCAAAAATATTTAATATAAGGTCGGTTGGTATACTGTTAAGGCATAATACTAAGAAGTAAAAAACTATGGTCAAAAGGGGAGAATTATATGAAAGTTACTGAGATGAAATCCTCACCTGAAAAGCCGAACCCTCATAATGTGAGCGTCAGGATGCTCTACAATACCGAACACGCACAGGCGGTACATATAGAGCTTAAGCCAGGGGAGGCCCTAAAGAAGCACATCACTCCCACAGATGTCTTTTTCTACATTCTTGAGGGAAAAGGTATTGTTGAGATTGGCGACGAACAGCAGGAAGTCAGCCAGGATATGCTGATCGAGAGTCCTGCAAAGATTCCTCATCGTCTTCTGAATCCGGGAGACAGAATTTTCAGGGTGTTGGTCGTAAAGGCCCCAAGACAAACCGAGGCTACAGGCATGCTTGAGTAAAGCAAGTATAAGAGCGGTTATTAAAACGGTTCAAAAAGAGGGTCATTAATGGAAGAAACAAAACCTACAAAAATTGCGGTCGTGCGCTGCGATATAGTCTCAGAGGCCTGTCCGGGTGTAGGCTGCTTTAAGGCTTTTAACGAAAGAAAGTCCTATTTTGAGGGTTACGACGAAAATACTCAGATAATCGCCTTTTTCACGTGCGGAGGCTGTTCTGGCAGGAGAGTATACCGTCTGGTAAACATTCTCAAAAAGTATAGATTGGATGCCGCACATCTTAGTTCCTGTATGCTTATGGAAGACACTTATCCTAAATGCCCTAACCTGGAATATATAAAAAAGACGATTCGGGATGCAGGAATAAATGTTGTGGAAGGCACTCATCACTGAGTACAGATCTTAATAATAATACTTATAGGCAAGAAAGACATCAAAAGCCGACAGATAAAAATGCGAATGAGGGAAATATGTCTACAGAAGAAAACAAAGCAATAGTTCGACGATTTTTTGAAGAAGGCCCTTCTAAAGGAAATCTGAGTGCCGCCGACGAACTGCTGTCACCTGATTTTACAATACATGTTCCTCTTCCTTCTTCTCCAGGAGTCGAAGGAATTAATGAAGTAATTACTGCATGCAGGGCCGCTTTCGAGCACCTTAATGTTACAGTTGAGGATATGATTGCCGAGGGTAATACCGTGGCTGCTCGTTTCACAGCTCGCGGAATACACAAAGGCAGTTTCATGGATTTACCAGCTACAGGCAAGCCGATAACCATGACTGGTATAGAGATTTTCCGCATTAAGGATGGTAAAATTATTGAGTTGTGGGGTGAAGCTAACCTTCTTGGCCTGATGCAACAGCTAGGGATCATCCCTGCTGTGAGATAAGGTTAAACTCAATCAAGCGCACCATATTCTCTTTAATTTATTCTTCATGTAAAAGCCCTTGGTGAAAAGACAATTTAAGCTTTAAAAAACAGGGTAATAAAATGAGCCATGATACAAATTGGGATCGGAATTTCGAAGAGGATGAATATTACAAAGGTGTAGACCTTGAACTTCGGGATATTTCCCTTCCAAACACAGACAATATCCTTTACTCGATTTTAAATTCTTTGAACTACAATATTGCAAGCTTTTATGCTTATACGAAGTTCAAAGATTATATCTCTGAAAAGACCTTAGACATGGAACTGCTCCAGAGAAGCATGAGCATCCACAGGGATTTTTCAGCCCTGTTCCTGCACACCAAAGAAGAACTGGTATTCATTTATCCCGATCTTCTGGAAAAAGCTGAAAAACTGCTATTTAAAGGAGAAACAGGTACAAATTTTATAATTTATACACGTAAAATGTGCAAATTAATAAACGATTATAAAAAAATGTTGTACATGGAAGGATATTTGCCGGATCTTTGAATTAAACTATTGCTTAGCGATACCTGATTCCAAGATTTCACCGTAAGACATAAGCTACTTTTAACTGAGAACATTTGACGGGGGTTGGTTTTATGGTAAAACGAATGATAGTAAAAATTGACGAAAAGAAATGTACAGGCTGTGGAAAGTGTGTCGCACCCTGTGCCGAAGGTGCTATAAAAATCATTAACAGAAAGGCAAAAGTAGTATCTGAAGAACTCTGCGACGGCATGGGTTTTTGTGTTGGCATCTGTCCTGAAGGTGCACTTTCAGTCGAAGAAAGATACACTGTCGAATTTAACCGTGAAAAAGCAGAAGCCCAGCCCAAGCAAAAAGACATCTCTATTAAGTGCTTCTCCTGTGGGGCCAACGAAGCCACCAGCTATCTCATTCCTCTCAGGCATAACATGCAAAGCCTTTGGGTTTGTACACGCTGCCTTCCTAAACTGATTCATGGTTAAACGAGTTAAATATAGGTCTTGTGCCCCTAAATTAGCCCTCTTGAGCGTTAGCAAAGCGGAGAGAAGTGGGCTCCATCCTCCTAGATGGAACTTAAGTTGCAGAGTAACAAATCTGCCGACTCGGGCACTTATGCTGGTTTTGTATAAGTCTCTCCCATGGTGTTCAGCCAAATCTTGAGTTCTGCATACCTTTCAGAATCTATTTGAGTTTCCATATCTTCAAAAGATTTAAGCAAATCTTTCTGGACAGCCTGCGAGAGATAGGTATCAACCATCGGGAAAAGCTTATTCTCCTCTTTGTCAATATGCAGATTTAGAAGCCGAATATACGCTCTTAAGTATTCAACCATACTAGAGAGTTCCATATTTTCTTCTTTCTCAAAAACTATTTTTCCAATTTTACTGACAGATTGTCTTTCCTCTTCATGTTCATTTCTAAGGGAAGTTATCAGCTCTTCTGCCCCTGAAACTCCTGCTTTTTCCATTTCCGGGAAAAGGTAAGCCTCTTCTTTTGTATAGTGATGTTCTTCAATAAATTCTTTTATGAATTCTATGAGTCCTTCAAGATTATCCTGTTTAACACTTCTCCCAGATTCTATATCCACGCATACTCTGTCGAGGATTGGCAACACCGATTTAATTACTCTGTGCTCCTCTCTTAAGTCATCTGTCGGTTTCATTCGTCCCCCATTACCTTTTGAAAGTGACGTCACTATTATTTTATCCCACAAGCAGGGGAAGCCCTACTCCAGTAATAAAATGTTAGCAATTTACTTTGAAAGTGATTTAAATTCCACCATGTAACAATAGGTTCTCTAAGATAAAAAAGTCAATATACATAATTCCTCCTGCCTTTGGAATGCCCATCGTTTCTAGCCTGCTGCCTGAAATCTTAAAAGCTATTGACCGGGGGGTTAAAATCCGGCTGCTAATATCCCCTCGCTTTATATCTCTTGCTTCTATGCTTTCAATGCAGGGAGAGGAGAATCTCAACAAATTCAAAAGAGGTATAGAAATAAGGCTTGTCCAGAACTTTAATTCCTGTTTTGGTATCGTTGACGACAGTATTGTGATGTTGTTTCAGCTCCATCCCCAGGACAATGACCGCATCCTTTCGGTTGTGAAAATCTGGGATGCGGGGCTTGCAATAAATTTGGGTAAGGAATTCGAGCTTCTCTGGAATGGAGGAGAAAAGCTTGATCTTGAAAAAGTTACTGAAAGGTAATGTTTCCGGCTTCTTAGGAATAGATAAATAACATATATACAATACAATATTAATATTAATAACTAAACCAGTTGAATTGCATGGGGTTAACAAACATGGAAGAACGTCGGGAAGGATGTGAAGGGCATCAAGAAGAACATGGAGATCTTGAACACGAAGAGTTACTTGAGAGCATGAGTGATAAACTGGGTTTTACCCCGCATATTCTTGAGATCCTTGGAGAACTTGACAGTGAGTCACTTAAAAAGTATAACAGGTGTAATAAAAGGTTATTGTCTGATGGGGCCTTGCCTGCAAAGACAAAAATCCTGGTAGCACTTGCAGTCGTTGCATCCAAGCAGTGCGAAAGATGTACGGTTGTGCAGATGCAAAGTGCACTTAAGAATGGGGCTACCAAAGAAGAAATTATGGAACTTATGGATGTTATATTCATAACTTCAGGGGCACCTGCTGTAGCAGCTTGTAGGGATGCGTTAAAACTGCTAAAGTAAAATCCTTTAATTTTACGAAGAGTTATAACTCACTCTTGTAAATACATTTTTAAGTGCCGATAAACCTGAGTCTAACAGTTAAGTGTTAATGATACAGAAAAGCTGTAGAATTCTCTAACAATACCCTTTAAATTCCTTATATTAAACTTTTTTAAAGTAGGCTAGTTTAAGACACTTCTTGAAGAGTCTATTCTTAATTCCTGGTTTTCAGTCCGGTATTCAAGAATTTTCCCTCCTGATTATTACAGAGTTGTCCGGGCAATAAGCAGTCGAATGCGAACTTTTGCGCCCTTCATGCAGGATTGTCAGGTATCTCCAGCTATTACGGTTGCGCAGAGTTCCGTAGTGTTTATCAGATCAGTTGTTTGGACTGCTTCATTTTGATTTCCAGCACCTCACCAATCTTCCCGAAACATCCCGTAATTTCTGCGGCTTTTTACACGCGTCCGTTCTCTCCCGGCACAATCTGTAGTAGGGACAGCCCGAAAAACCATCAGGCAGCTCTCCAATCTCCTCCGGCACCACAACCTCAAGCGACATATACCGTGCTGCATCCAGAAGAGCACGCGTATAAGGATGCAGTGGCCGGTCAAATATATCCGTCCCTTCCTCAACGATCTCACCTGCATACATCACCAGTACCCGATCAGAAACAGCCTTCGCTGCCTCCAGATCGTGTGTAATAAACACCAGGCTGAGATCGCGTTTTATCTGAATCTCTTTGAGCATCATCACAATAAATGCCTGCACCGACACATCAAGCATCGAGGTCGCTTCATCACAGACCAGCAACTCAGGCTTCAGAGCAAGCGCCCTGGCAATTACAACCCGCTGCAGTTCCCCTCCTGACAGCTCATGCGGATATCGGGTCTTGTGCTCCACAGAAAGCCCTACCTCTGCAAACAGGGCATCTACATTTGCCGAAATTTCCTCTTTGGAAAAAACTCCGCAAATCACAAATGGCTCGGCAACCGATCGTTCAACCGTCCATCTAGGATCAACTACATCAGCTGGATTCTGGGGAATCAGCTGGATTTTTCCCATAAACTTCCGACGATTCTTCCAGCTCATCCCAGTCAGTTTCATCCCGTTGAAAAACACTTCCCCAGAAACCGGCACAAGTTGCTGGACAAGCATCTTTGCAAGCGTTGACTTACCACACCCCGACTCCCCGACAATAGCCACCGTCTCGCCCGGACAAAACTCGATATCAACGCCGCAGACAGCTGTCTTTTTGACTATTTTAATCAATCCTGAGGTGTAAACATAATGCAGATTATCTGCCTTAAGCATACATCCAGCACCTCACAAATCTTCCATTTATCTCCACGACCGGCGGATTCGTCAGGCACCTGTCCGTTTTATGCGGACATCGAGGATGAAACCTGCAACCTTCCGGCACTTCAATCATCGAAGGTGACGGGCCTGGAATCGGGTGCATGCCGCGCTCCGGCACCGCACCTAAAAGTGCCTGTGAATACGGATGCAAAGGTTCTTTGAAAAATGGTTCCTTCTCTGCAATCTCTATAATCTGCCCGCAATAGTTCACTGCGATTCTGTCTGACATCGCTCGGGCAAAACCTACATCATGAGTAATTAAAAGGAAAGCGCAGCCATCCGAGGCAACTTTCTGAAAAATTGCTGCAATATTGCGCTTCTTAAGCACATCAACGCCTTTTGTCGGTTCATCAGCGATAATCAGTTCAGGATCTGCAGCCGTTCCCATTGCAACCATTGCCCTTTGCAACATTCCGCCACTGTACTGAAATGGGTATTCCCTTTCCCGCACTTCAGGAGGTATGATATCAAAATACTTCAGAGCCCGGCATGTCCTGGACTTTGCATCTTCTTTACTTATTCCAAGATGTGCCTGCATTGGCTCTGCAACTTGAGTGCCAACCCTTATTCCGGGGTTCATTGCAAGATATGGGTTCTGAGCAATTGATGCAACCATTTTACCGCGGACTTTCTGCATTTCCTTCTCGGAAAGAGCTGAAATTTCCATACCTTCAAGTTCCACTTTTCCGGAAAACATCGCATTCGGGGGAAGAAGCCGCATTATTGCCTGGCCAAGAATTGACTTACCGCTACCTGACTCTCCAATCAATGAAAAAACCTCGCGTTTGTTAATCGAAAACGTCGCATCATCAACCGCGTGAACAGTTCCCTGCTCAGTCGGGATTGTTACAGAAACGTCGGATACTTTCAGCAATACATCAGACATGTCAGAACCTCCCTTCAAGCTCAATATTTTTCATCTTCTGGTCAAGTGCATCTCGCAACCCGTCGCCGAAGTAGTTGAATGCAAGAACAGTTATCATTATAAAAAGACCCGGGAAAAGCATCAGCCAGGGAGCAGTTGTGAAATATGTACGGCCTGCATTCAGCATTGCACCCCATTCCGGTGTTGACGGCTGCACTCCAAGTCCAAGGAAACTTAAACCAGCTGCTGCCAGAATCACATTCCCTATTCCAAGCGATGCCATGATCAAAACAGGAGAGATAATGTTAGGAAGAACATGCTTTACCATTACGTAAGCGTTTGAAGCACCAATCCACCTGGATGCCCGAACATAGCCTTTTGTCTTGACGTCAAGTGTTGAACCTCGTGCAACTCTTGCAAATACCGTCCACTCGACAGCAACTAAAGCAAGCATCATGTTTTCCATCCCCTGTCCAAGAAACGCGGTAATTGCAAGTGCCAGAAACATCGACGGAAAAGCAAGGAAACTGTCCGTTAGCCGCATGATAATCTCATCCAGCCACCCTCCGTAATACCCCGCCAGAACGCCAAGTGTCACTCCTATTGCAAGCGAAATGCTGACAACTACAAACCCGACTAAAAGTGATGCCCTTGAACCGTACATCACCATTGTCAGGATATCACGGCCAAGGTTATCAGTCCCGAATAGGTGGTGGGAAGACGGAGGCTGCAGACGGTTCTGCAGGTTTTTTTCCGTGTAGTCATAGGGGGCTAGAAAACCGGCAAATATGGCCATGAAGATAAGCCCGCCAAGAATTATCAGGGAAAGAGCAATCTGTCGGTTTTTAAGAAGTTTTATCATAGCGTATCTCCGGATTAGCCCAAACGTAGACCAGGTCTACAAAGAAGTTGATCAGAAGGAAAATGACGGCAACAAAGAGTACCGAGCCCTGTACCATCATATAATCGTGGGAAAGAATTGAGTCCACCACAAGATTTCCAATACCCGACCATCCGAAAATTGTCTCAACAACAACCGAGCCGTTTAAGAGAAAACCAATTGACAGACCGATCACCGTGATAACCGGAACAAGTGCGTTTTTCAATGCGTGCCTGATAATGACGATTTTTTCAGAAAGTCCTTTTCCACGGGCGGTCTGGATGTACTCCTTTCCCATGACGTCCAGCATGCTTGAACGGATCATCCGCATCATTACAGCTGCTGCCCCTGTCCCGAGAACAGCCGCAGGCAGAATCATGTATCTGATGTCTGTCCCGTGGCCGAATCCGGATGCTGGGAGCCAGTGAACGATTACCGAGAAGAAAATTATCATCAGATAGGCCTGCCAGAAGTTCGGCATGGATACCCCGAGAAGAGCGCCAAAGCGACAGGCGTCGTCAACAATGGTGTTATGTTTCAGAGCTGAAACTACGCCGAAAGGGATAGCAATAACAAGAGCAATTGCAAGGGCGAGAACGGAAAGTTTCAGCGTATTCTTGAATGCATTCAGAACAGTTTCAAATACCGACTGTTCGCTCATGTACGAGTAGCCAAAGTCTCCGACAGCCGCGTTTTTGAGCCAGTTAAAATACTGGATGTAAAACGGCTGGTCAAGACCGTGGGCTATGCGGAAAGCTTCAACAGCTGCTTCATCATATCCACCCGAGGGACTCGTCATCATAATCTCTGCCGGATCGCCCGGTGCGATATAGATGAGTGAAAAACTCATAAATGAGATAAATATGAGGACCGGGATGAGATACAGAACCCGACGGATGAAATACTCATTTAGCATTGCAGTACCTCTTGACAAGCTCAACGCTTCCTTGCAGTAAGGTATGGAGGTTCAGATGCTACAATCCCTTTGGACCATGTTTCAGCAAAAATGCGTTATATCTGTCATCTGCAATTTTGTCTTCCATTTTTTATTCCTCAATGTTTTATTCCGGTGGCAAGATACGGAATAGATAAATAGTCATAACCTTCCGGATCGCATCTTTTCATATACTCTGCATACTCGGGAAGAGATTTATAGGAGACCTCGGAAAACCCGTTATTTTCCATGATGGCTGCAACCATTTCAGGCGAGTTACTGTCATAAAGCGGAAGATATTCAATTAACTCATCATGATTTCTTTCTTCCTGGTTGTAATTTCTGTTTGGGACGTATCCTGGTTGGAACCATTGACCATCGATTGCAAGAATTCTGCCCCCATGTACCAGGACTCTCAGGCATTCACTGAAGAATCTGTCATGGTTCGTGAGCGTCCAGAGAAGGTGCATGTTTACGATAATATCGAACATACAATCTTCAAAAGGCAGGTTTTCTCCGTCACCTTCAACAAACTTAATTGACAAATTGCGGTCCTTTGCTCCTTCTTTTGCATGTGCAAGCATCTCTTCCGAGATGTCAAGAGCAGTGACATTGTGTCCCATTTCGGCAAAAACAAATGCCTGGATGCCAGGCCCTGTTCCAATATCGAGGACATTGAGTTTCTTACCGGCTGGCAGCTTCTCTGAAAAGAGGTTTTGCATCAGGAGAATCTCTTCATCAAGGTGGTCGCGATACATTTTCCGATAATTAGGACTAATCTTGTTCCAGTGTTCTGTAATTTTGTCTTTCATTTTTTAATCCCTCAGGCAAGTTCCATTTCCTTTGTAATGAATGTGTATTCGTTTGGATAAATTTCAAAACCTTTGAGGTTGGGGGAAAGTCCGTCAATTTCTTTCTTGTATGCGATACAGACCAGTACCGCATCATTCTGGACCTGTTCCTGAATCATGTCGTAGAGTTTTGTACGTTTTTCTTTGTCTGTTTCAGCCCTTGCTTCAAGAATCCACTCATCAACCTGAGGATTAGAATAGCGAAGCCATGTGGATGCATAGGTTCCGGTTGAAAGGAAGTGGCTTGATACGAAATAGTCAGGGTCTCCTACAGGTGCAACACCCCATGAATAGAGTGCAAGGCCATAATTTCCTGCTACCGCATCGGCACTAATTGAGTTTGCTTCGGCAATTTTTATTGTAGTAGTGATGCCAATTTTTTCAAACTGGGCGGCAATTACTTCTGCCATTGGCTGGTGTGCTGCTTGTTTTGTATAAGTCTGGATTTCAATTGTGAATGGCTCACCGTTGTAATAGAGTCTACTATCACTTCCTTGCTTGATTCCCGCTTCAGCAAAGAGTTCAAGAGCTTTTTCAGAGTTATATTCATAAGCTTCAATTTTGTCGTTCGCACTCCAGGGCATGATGTCTGGGAATATTCCAACTGCTGGAGAGCCGGCAACACCTTCAAGGGCTGTGTCAACGATTTCCTGGCGATCAATTGCATAATTAAGTGCCTGGCGAACCCTTACATCGTCGAACGGTGCTTTTCCTTCGTTAATGTACATGAAGTAGGTTCTAAGCGTTTCTTTGGATACGATATTAGTGCCAGGGTCAGCTTCAAAGGTTGCGTACTCGCTTTGCAGGACATCTCTTGTAATGTCAACGTCGCCTGATTTGAGCAGAAGAGTTCTTGCAGCGGCATCTTTGCTGTACTGGATAATTATTCTGTCAATTTTTGGCGCTTCACCCCAGTAATCAGGATTCTTTACCAGTTCTATACTGGCACCCGGTTCAAATGAGACAAACTTGTATGCTCCCGTTCCAACCGGTTCGGTGTCGAGGTTTTCTGTGTCAGGACTTACAATTGACATGATGGTGTCTGTGAACATGAGAATAGTTGGTGCATATGATTCATTTGTTTCCACGACGATTGTGTAGTCATCGGTTTTGTAGACGTTTTTGATAAAAGAGTATTCTGATGATCTGCTGTTTGAGGGGTCAAGAACTCGGTTGATGGAATAAATCACGGCATCTGCGTCCATTATAGTTCCGTCATGGAATGTTACATCCCTGCGGAGCTGAATTTCCCATTCGGTATCGTTTAACTGTTTATAACCTGTTGCAAGTTCAGGCTGGAGATTCATATTTTCGTCATAAGAGAAGAGAGTCTCATATATTCCGGTCCTTCGCATAGGCCAGCCTTCCCATGAAATGGAAGGATCAAGGCTTCCTCCTGTATCAGGGCCAGTCGTAAGAGCTACACGAAGAACTTTTTCTTCAGAATCCTCTGTCTGAACACAACCCGTACAGATAACGACTACAATAAAAAAAATTGCAGTACAGACAAATGATAACTTCGTCCTTAACGCCATGTCAATACCTCTTATTTTAAAAAATTGTAATTATCGGCCCGGGTAAAACCGCATATTGTAATTGTTCATCCTGGAGAAAAACATCAATATCCACTTCTACTTCACTGCTTTTTCCCGAAGGAAGAATCCTCAAAATATCCGTTTTCAGACATCGTCTAATTTCAGATATTGTTCACGGCATGTTGTTGTAAAAAGGGGGAGATCGTTAAGAACTTCGCTGCGTAAGCTTTATCCTTTACTGATCTCTCCCTCAGGAGCATACCTTTCTACAAATAACATCAAACCTGCTGTCTGCAAACGACAGGTTTTCCTCATTTCCTCCTGCAAGTTTATGCAAATCCAATGTCCTTGGTGATAATTGTATACTCGTTTGGATACATCTCAAAGCCTTTCACATTTGATGACAGTGCATAAATTTCGTTGGCATATAAAACGGGCAGTACTACTGCATCTTTCTGAATCTGTATCTGGATTTTATCATACAGCTCAGCACGTTTCTCTCCGTCAGTTTCGGTTCTTGCTTCAAGAGTCCACTTATCTACCTGAGGATTGGAATAGCGGAGCCATTTGGACGCGTAGTTGCCTGTTGAAAGGTAATGGCTTGAGAGGAAGTAGTCCGGGTCCCCTGTAGGTGCAGTGCTCCACGCGGCAAGTGAGAGATCATAAGTTCCTGCAACAGCATTTTCCGTAAGTGCAGCACTGTCCAGAATTGTCACAGTTGAGGTAATGCCAATTTTTTCTAGCTGTGAGGCGATGATTTCTGCACTCGGCTGAAGAGCTGCACGTTTTGTATAGGTCTGGATGTCAATCGTGAATGGTTTTCCGTTGTAGTACAGCTTACCATCCGCGCCTTTTTTTATTCCTGCTTCTTCAAAGAGTTTCAGAGCCTTTTCAGGGTTATAACCGTAGGATTCGATCTGATCGTTTGCGTTCCATGGCATGGTATTTGTGAATACTCCCTTTGCCGGGATACCGGAAACTCCTTCGAGTGCTGTATCAACGATTTCCTGGCGGTTGATCACATAAAAGAGAGCCTGGCGAACTCTGGTGTCATTGAATGGGGCTTTGCCGCCATTTATATACAGGAAATATGTACGCAGCGTTTCTTTGGAAGTGACGTTTATATCAGGGTTACTTTTAAGTGCTGAATACTCGCTCTGGAGAGGATCTCTGGCAATATCGACATCTCCTGATTTTATCAGCATTGTTCTTGCCGTACTGTCTTTGTTGTACTGAATGAGTATACGGTCAACTTTGGCCTCGCCATCCCAGTAATTAGGGCTCTTTTCGACTTCAAGGCTTGCACCTGGTTCGAAGGAAACAAACTTGAAAGGACCGGTTCCATCAGGCTGTTTGTCTGCATCAACAATGTTGGGACTGACTACAGACATGACAGGATCTACAAGAGATGAAATTAATGGGGCATAGACATCATTAGTTTCAATGGTAATAGTGTACTCACCAGTCTTTCGTACATCTTTGATGAAAGAGTACTCTGATGACCTGCTATTTGACGGATCAAGCACTCTGTTCAGCGAAAAGAGAACTGCATCTGCATTCATTTTTGTTCCGTCGTGGAAAGTTACATCCTTACGGAGCTGGATTTCCCACTCAGTACCGTTTAGCTGTTTGTAGCCAGATGCGAGTTTGGGCATAAGGTTCATGTGTGCATCGTAGTAGAACAATGTTTCATAGATGCCTGCCTGATGGACATACCACCCTGTCCAGCCGTTGGCAGGATCAAGACTGCCCCCAGTATCAGGACCTTCATTAAAAACTACGCGGAGGACTTTTTCTTTAGACGCCTCCCCAGTATCAACACATCCTGCACAGAGCAGTGCTACAATTAGAATTACAGCAACAGTAGGGATGGAAATTTTTGTTTTTTGTACATTAAATTTCATTATTATCACCAACACATAAATATTTAGTTTGTTAACATTGTTTTTAACTAAAGTATGCGGAGTATATTTAAAATGTGTGATTTTATTTTATATCTGTATATTTAAAGTATGTGATTTTATTCCATATCTGTCCGATAAGTGTGATTAAATACAAATTTTATTTGAATCAAAAAATTATTCAGTAAGCCGTATATGTGACTTGGCAGTATTGTGTTGCAGGTTTAATCAGACTACACCAATACCTCTGGGTTTGCTAACGCGCTTTCAATCTAAGAGAGCTTTTTCAAGACGCGGCATCCTCCATTTAGATCACTTTATTTATTTTTATCATCTATAATTATATTATGCAGAATAGATGTATGACTTTATTGTTATTCATCTCAGTTAAATTAGAAAATAAAATGCATAATTATTAATATATTGTTAATTATGATGAGTTAAGTAAATTATTATTATATATAGTAATACTAAATATTGTTTTATTCATACAAATGAAATGTAATTTTATGAAAAAAAGATACCAAAATCACAGGTTATCATACAGGCTTTCGGAATTCACTCATCGTTATGCAAATATAAAAGGGTTAAGGCAGTTATTCAGGATGAGATACCGTTAATCCCAATCATATTACAAACATTTTCGCTCTGGATAACAATGTTGTTCCGGATAGAAATGGTTTGGTGCCAACTTTGTTTGAGGAATAGAAATGACAGATGGAATATTAGAAATGAAGAATAAAATTTTAGAATACTGGGACTACAGAAGTTCTGATTATCATACAGAGTATGCCAAATGTATGGATGAAGAAATGGAAATTTGGAAATATATTTTTTATGAAACTCTGCTAACGGATAAAAAAATCCGTGCAGTAGAAGTTGGAACAGGTCCTGGAATTCTTGCAATCTCTCTTGCCGCCATGGGACATGATGTAACCGGTGTAGATTTGTCAGAAAATATGCTTGAAAAAGCAGCGGAAAATGCCAGAAAAAAGGGAGTAGATGTTTTGTTAGTACAGGGAGATGCAGAAGAAATTCCTCTAAGTGATGGAGAGTATGATTTCATTTTGAGCAAATATCTTCTCTGGACCCTACCTCAACCGGATAAGTTTATAAGTGAGTGCTCTCGGCTTTTGAAAGACGGTGGCCTTATGATGATAATTGATGGTTTGTGGTTCCAGAACCCTGATGGGACAGAGAAGAAAAGCAGTCTTAATGACAGGTTTAATGAGTTGTATTCTGGTGTTAAACCAAATCTGCCCCTTGCGAAAAACAATACACCTGAAAGGATAACCGCCCTTGCACAATCTCATGGGTTTGAAGCCGTTTCATGGAGGTTCTTGAAAGATTATGATGCTTTTTTGGAACGAAATGATCCGTCTGGTCATTCAGCAGGGTATATTCAGCCTCCACATATGATTCTTGCAAAGAAAAGAAGTCAGATTTGATTAATCTTTTTGACACTTCTTAGTTTTGTGTAATCAAGTTGTTGATTTAAAGCCTCAAACACCTGCAGGGGACTTTCTCGTTCACCCTGTTTTATCCTGAAGATTGCTATCATATGAAATTGCTATCATATGAAACCGCAGATTCCGGTTTTCTATAGTACAGATGTTTTTGCTCTCAGTTCCAGTGTAACCGGATTTGAGATATACCCAAATGAGCTGACGGTCCTGACATCAAAAATCGACCTTAAGTGAATGTTGTTCAAAGGGATAATTGCCCGGGCTCATTCCGTTAACCCAGGCAATTGTCTACGTTATTGAGATAATATATCAAAAGAATTACAATATTTCCAAGAAGGGATTACAATTACTGAAACCATTAACAAAAAACTCACCGGGGCAATCACCGGACATTTTCTCATAGACCTCTATACTCCGATACTTCCGATTATCCTCCCTCTCTTGATTGACACTATGGACCTGTCCTATTTTCTTGCCGGTTTTATTGTCACAGCATTTAATGTTGTATCCTCAGTAACCCAACCATTTGTCGGTCTCTACAGCGATAAAACCGGATGGCGTGCAAGTGTTCCTCTGTGCGTTTTAATTGGTAGTCTTGGCATCTGTCTTACTGTTTTCACAAAAAATTATCTGGTACTTCTTATGATGGTAATGGGAGCTGCAATCGGCCATGCGCTGTTCCACCCATCAGCAATGGATCTTGTTTACCGGTTAAGCACCCCTGCAAAACGGGGAATGTACAACTCAATATTCACAACCAGCGGCAGCATTAGCTACTCTCTTGGACCGTTTATTGCAGGAGTTTTGATTGAATTTGCCGGTCTTCCATCAATTGTATGGATGGTGATTCCGGGTATTATAGGGGCTGCATGGATTTACCGAAATGACCTTCGATATCTAAACGAAGAAGTTTTTGAAAAACCAGTCAAGATAGTTAAAAATCAGCCTGCGGAAAAGAAAAAATTCTGGTGGATTCCTGCAGGGCTGGTTGTGGTAATCTGTTCCCTTCGCGCCTGGGCATATGTGGGACTGATTACTTATCTTCCAACACTTTTAACTCTAGAGCACAAAGAATTTGATACGGTGACAACATCTTTGATTGTCACGATTATGCTGTTCTTCGGAGTCGCGGGCCAGATTGCAGGCGGGTATTTATCGGATCGTTACGGACGTAAACTGATGCTCGTTTTGGGCCTTTTATGCGCAGTGCCATTATTTGCCCTTATTTTTCTTGCTGACGGCTGGCTGATGTACTTTGGGATTATGATGTACTCGTTTTTTGCCTGTTTCTGCTATGTGACATCGGTTACAATGACGCAGGAACTTCTCCCCGGAAACATCGCATTCGCATCGGGACTTATTCTCGGGCTTTGTATGGGTATTGGAGGGGTAGGAGCTGCAATTATCGGGTGGGCTGCTGATATCATGGGGTCGCTTTCGGATGCAATGTTTCTGTTGATTATTCCTACGATATTATGTCCCATTCTTGCATTGTTTGTCCGGTATCCAGCAGGGAATTAAAAATTACAACTCACAATAATCAAAGTTGAGCTGACGCATCCCGCTGCGAACAACGGGTATGTTTACGCCACCGCTCCAAATTCGACTGAAATAAAAGAACACGCAAATTATGTATATATAAATTAGGCTCTAATTAATTATGCATGGGAGTGAAGAAACATTTTTTATGGCTTATTATAGTACTTATCGGGTCTGCATTACTTTTTTCAGCTTATATATCTCCAAATCCGGAAAGCATTGCTCAAGCAAATCTGTCCGGCGGCGAAAAGAATACAGTCGAGTCAAACTCAGTAATTTCTGTTGAAACTTCAGCTGCAGGCCCATTGAGGATTCCGGCTTCTGGAAATGTTGAAGCCGGAGAGGATCTTGAGCTAACTATTTATGAGCAGGGAATTGCCCTTGTTAAAGAAAAGCGAGAAATTAACCTCGAGAGTGGGGTAAATCAGGTAAAGTATACGGATATTGCTTCCGGAATTAATCCGGCTTCGGTTATAATCCAGGACCCTCAAAATAAGGACACCAGTTTACTTGAGCAAAACTACGAATACGATCTTCTGAATAGTTCTGGTTTGCTTGAGAAATACCTTGGCAGGGAAGTCAATGTAACAGACAGGAATGGTGAAACGTACACCGGTATATTGTTGAGCCATGCAGATAACAGCGTTGTCCTTAAGATCGAAGCAGGAAAAGTCGTGGTACTTGAGGATTTCTCAAAAATTGAACTTGAAGATTCTTCGGAGCTTTCGATAAAGCCTGCTCTCATCTGGCAGATTTATTCTCCTGTGTCTGGAACTCGGGAGCTTGTAATTTCCTACCTTACGGGCGGTATGAGCTGGGAAGCAGACTATGTCCTAATAAGCAATGCGGAGAATACGGAAGCAGACATTCGAGGCTGGGTGAACATCGACAATAAAGCAGGGATGACCTATGAAAACGCAGTCCTAAAACTTGTTTCAGGCCAGATTAACCGCTTTTCCCAGCCCGCGACTCCGCGTACTGAAGAAAAAGCCGTGGCTAATGAAGTAGCGGCCTCGCAGGCGCCTTTTACCGAAGAAGGTCTTTTTGAGTACCATCTTTATACCCTCAAAAACCCGGCGACCCTAAAGAATAACCAGGCAAAGCAAATTTCTTTGCTGTCCGCAAATTCCGTTCCCATAGAAAAGAAGCTCATCTATGATAGTTCTCTGAACGATAAAGTCCTGGCTTACCTTACTCTTAAAAACTCAAACGAAAGCGGACTTGGGATGCCTCTACCAGCAGGAGTCATAAGAGTTTACAGTGCTGATTCTTCAGGAGGACTTCAGTTCCTCGGGGAAGACAGGATAAAACATACTCCAGAAGCCGGGGAATTAAGAGTGGCTGTCGGCTCGGCTTTTGATCTTACTGCCAGGCGAAATGAAACCAACTACCAGCGTATAAGTGATAATGTGGAGAGGGTCACCTATCAGATCGAACTTAATGACAGTAAGTCTGAGGCTCAGGAGGTCACTGTCGTAGAACACCTTTTCGGACAATGGGATATTCTGGATAGCTCGGACAGCTATGAAAAAATTGATGCTTTTACGATCGAATTTAGACTAATGGTGCCTGCAAAAGGCACGAAGCCTATCTCTTACACCGTAGAACGCCGTTTTTAATAACTTTTCTGCAAAGACCATAAGTGACTACTCCCACGACTGAAATCGCGGGCATCTAAGCTTTCGCTACATGTAATCCCAGTCTGAGAATATTGATCGCAGCATTAAAACGACCGGGGGATTACCTTCTTTTTTCCTCAAGAGGCTGAAAACAAACAAAAAGACATTATGCCATTCAGCTGCCTGGTACTCCAAGCCCTGTATTACTTCTTAATGAACTTCCACACTCCATAAAGACAAATCAAACTTTCAAATAATCCAAAACCTGGAGTAGAGTTATTTTTACTCGATTCATTTCCACTTGAGCTACTCCCATTATCAGATTCAGAATTATTTTTTGAATTATTGAATTCGACAGCTTTTTTCTCTTCAGATGATGATAAGTTAGCTTCGTCAACGTCTGTACCTTCAGTTGCATTGGAAGCTACCCTTGTGCTTTGATCAGTCATATTAGAATCTATAAGAGGCCCTAAAGCAATTTCAATAGGAGGATTTTCTATATTTACAGTAGCTATAACATTGTTTGTGACTGTGTCAATTACAGATACATTATTGCTGTCGTAATTTGCCACATACACTTTTGTTCCATCCGAAGTTAATGCAACTCCTGAAGGATGCATTCCTACGGGAATTGTAGTTGTAACATTGTTTGTGAATGTATCAATTACAGAAACCGAATTGTCTTCCCGGTTAGCCACATAAATCTTTGTTCCATCTTGATTGATTGCAATTCCAAGAGGAAAACTTCCTACAGGAATTGTGGTTTTAACAGTGTTTGTTGTTGTGTCAATTACAGAGACATTATTGCTGCGAGCGTTCAACACATACACTTTTGTTCCATCTGGCGTGGCTGCAATTTCAACAGGAAGATTTCCCACATTTACAGTAGCTGTAATATTGTTTGTATCTGTGTCAACAACAGAGGTAGTGTTGTTATGACGGTTCGTAACATAGATTTTTTTTCCATCTAGATTGACTGCTACTGCCCAAGGATCAATTCCAGCATTTAATGTGCCTATTACGCTGTTCGTGGCTGTGCTAATTACTGAAACATCGTCACTCTCACTGTTCGTCACATATACCTTTGTTCCTGCCGGGTTTACCGCAACTCCAATAGGAAAATCTCCTACAGGAATTGTGGTAACTAAATTTGTCGCGGTGTCAATTACAAAGACAGTGGTGCTGAGTAAGGCTGAGTTCGCCACATATATTTTTGTTCCATCTGGTGTGGCTGCAAACCTACAAGGATCACCCCCTACAGGAATTGTAGCTGTAACCTTGTTAGTTGCTGTGTCAATTACAGAGATGATGCCACCATTTGAGTGGTTACCCGGACTCATCACATATGCAAACGGAGCTGCACTTGCTGCGCCAACCAGTATTAAAATCGCAAGTGCAGCTATTCCAAAAGCTCTTATACGAGTACCTTCTCCGCATGCTTTATTATACATTCTTACAGATGAGAATGGAATTGAAAAAGCGTCAATTGATATTCTTGACATGATTTTATCTTTCCTCTTTTATTCCCAGACGATGTTTGTCTTTAATGCTAGTTCATTCCGATAAGTAACGACACCAAGGCCTATTTTAGCACTTAATTCTTACTGAACTTCCATCCTCCAAAAAGGCAGACCAAACCACTCAATAATCCGAAGCCTTGAGTAGAGTTATTTTTGCTCGATTCATTTCCACTTGAGCTACTATCATTATCAAATTCAGAATTATTGTTTGAATTATTGAATTCAACAGCTTTTTTCTCTTCAGACGACGAGAATTTAGTTTCTTCAATCCCTATGTCTTCAGTTGCATTGGAAGCTGTCCTTGTGCTTTGACCAGTCATATTAGTATTTATAAAGGGCCCAATGGCAACTCCAGTAGGATAATTTATAGTATATTTTCCTGAATTTACAGTCGCTATAACTTTGTTTGTAGCTGTGTCAATTACGGAGACATTGTCGCTTTCAGCATTTGTCACATATACCTTTTTTCCATCCGGTGTGACTGCAATTCCCATAGGCTGTTTTCCTACAGACGCAGTGGCTGTGACAGTGTTTGTCGTTGCATCAATTACGGAAACGTTGTTGTTCTGCCAATCTGCCACATACACTTTCGTTCCATCCGGTGTGACTGCAATATCACCTGGGCCATTTTCTACAGGCACGGTGGCTGTAACGGTGTTTGTTTCTGTATCAATTACGGATACGTCGCTGCTGCCTGTATTGGTCACATACACCTTATTTCCGTCAGGGCTGACTGCAACATCAGTAGGATGGTCTCCTACAGGTACAGTGGCTGTAATTTTGTTTGTAGCCGCATCGATTACAGAAGTAGTGTTGTTGCGGCTGTTCGTAGCATAGATTTTTTTTCCATCTGGGGTGACTGCAGCGTTAACAGTACTTACCCCGATATTAATCGTGGCCACTACGCTGTTCGTTGCTGTGTCAATTACTGAGACATTATTGCTGTCATTATCTGCCACACTATAGCGATTAGTCACGTAAACCCTTGTTCCCGCAGGGTTGACTGCAACTCCCCAGGGATAACTTCTTTCTGCATTCACTGTGGCACTAACTGTATTTGTGGCTGTGTCAATTACAGAGATAGTGGGGTCAAATCCGGTTGCTACATATACCTTTGTTCCTGCAGAGTTGACTGCAATACCTTCGGGCCACCCTCCGACAGGCACTACTGCTGTAAGATTATCGGTTGCTGTATCAATTACAAAAACAGTTCCGGTATCAACTCCCAGACTCGCAACATATGCAAATGGAGCTGCATGTGCTACGCTCACCATTATTAAAATCGTAAGTGCCGTTATTCCAAAAGCTCTCAGAAAGGTATTTTCCCTGCGTACTTTATTAGACATTGTCGCAGATGATAGTGAAACCGAAAAATTGTCGATCAGTATTGTTGACATGGTTTTACTTTTCATATTTTTTCTCCAATAGTGTTTGTCTTTCATACCATTACCATTATCAAAAATTTGGACTTTGGATTTTTTTCTAAAATCCTCATTTATTCAAGTCAACTTCTGAATAAACAGATTAGTGGTGTGATTCCAAAATCAACTCCTTATTTCCTGTCAAAATTCGTGATTTTTGGATTTATTCAAATGTCGAGTATTATGAATCTATTTTGGAATCACAACACTAATTACAAGACAAAATAATTCAGAATAAACACATTTATACTGTTTAATTGGTATTTTTGTATGTAATTTTAAACAAATATATAAAAAATGTAGATGTTTCGATAAACTCACTTTTTGGCTAATTGTGTATAAAATATAATTCAACCTTTGAAATCAGAAGTTTATCGAAATCTCTAAGAATTTCTCAGCGTACGTATATACGTTTTTTTTCTTGACTGGTGGATACTTCAATTTTTGGTGTACCACTCGAACCAATAGGCATTGGATCATTAATATACATGTAGAAATACCCATTTTGAATTAAATATCCTTGACAAACTCGATAATGTTGTGGATCTAAAATTATACTGTAAAAAGGTCTACGCTTGTCAATCTCTGTAACAATTTCCGCATTAGTCAAAGTAGTATCTAGAGATCCCGTTTTTCCCCATTTAACTTCAGCCCATTCTTTCATGTTATTAATGCTGAGTCCAGAAGGTTTGTCTTTAGGGCCGAAGAAATAGTTATAGATAGATGTTTGTGTAGGGGTTGGTTGTCCATAGTATAAAGAAATCATTTGAATAGATGCTTCACCGCAGTAAATATCTTTTTCTTGTCCACGACGAGGAACGCCAAGTTTTACATCTGTTGAAGCCGTTATCGCTGCATCGCCACTGAGTTTTTTAATATTTTCTTCAGTAACTGCAGCATTAATATTAACTCCTTTATTAGCTGCTGCTTGTTCTATAGAGTTAGCAAGTTGATCACTTTTTTGTCATTCTTTTAAATTTTCTTCAACTCCATTCTCCAATTTCATCTAATACATTGACCAAACCCCAGGCTTGGTTTCAGTTGCAGGTTTATCTTCTACCTCTTCAAGGGTATATGCATCTACAAATATCCGATGTTCAACTCCAGTGGTCTTGTCTTTTACAACGGTCATTGCTCCTATACTCGGATAGCTGTATACAACTAAATTGGTTGATTTGATTTCTCCAGTTGGATAATTTTTGGATAATTTTTCTTGGCGATTTCTTTTGACTTTTTCATGGCTTCTGAGGCTTTATAAGGTGTAGGATCAAATGCAATGTCATTGAATGAATTTCCCAGTGTTTTATTAGCATAAATGTCAATTGTACCTATCAATTTTTTTTCTTTATATACCGAGAATTGATAAAATAATTTCTGACCATTTATGTCATAAAGCTCAATTGGTTTTGGATCAATAGATGCTCCTGCCCAGTTTTCAAAGTTTAGTGCTTTAGCTGCTATAAAACTTATCATATTCGCATTAGCATGCTTAAAGGCTTCTTCGGCAGTTACAGAGTAACTGTCCTCTTTCTGTGCACTTACGGATGGTATGAACACCATACTAACCAGCACTGCTAAAACAAGTATACCTATTCCAATTCTATTATGCTTCATTTACTTCAACTCCTAGTATTTACTCTAGGAGGCAGAATCAGGCAAGCTTAAATATGGTCAAAGCTAACATAACCACTGCCTCTTAGGGCACATTTTATGGAGCTCGGGGTATCTCGGAAATTACTTTTGAACTCCATAAACTACTTTTAATTAACTACTTATACGTTTTATGTCCAGGTTCTCTAACAATGCAATTTTCAAGCGGATTTTGAGTCTGGATTACTTTTTAATATTTTTACTGTTTAATGATTTGGCCATAAATTATTTATTTGAGTATATGTCTTAACTCATATTCAAAAATAAGTATAAAAGAAAATATAATTTAATATTAGTGTATAAAGGTCTTATTTAAGTTAACAAATAATAAATATAGACTTATTTGGTTACAAATTATCTAATTCTGACTATATGGTGTGATCAATTGAAGAGTTCGAAGGATGGGAACTTACCATTATTGTGCATGCACCTGAGTAAAATTGTTTTATCCTCTGAAATCCAAAAAATTTGGATTTGTTGTTTTGTTGAAGTTGACGGGCTGTATTCCACCATCAAAATGACGGGAATTGATCTTTCTTTTTTCCTAAAAAAGAGAGTAAAAAAGTGAAAAAGAGAAAATAAGACAAAAGAGGTAAAATAAGGCAAAAATGAGTAAAAAGGATGCCATTAAGGATAATATCTGCAAGCTCATACCTAAGCAAGATAAGCTTTACAAGAAGGCAAAATTTGCAGAAATGCTGGCGGAAAGAACGTCTGATTTGACGACCGCCGGCAGATTCCTCAAAAATTTGTATTGAGGTGTAAGCTATTCTGAAGTAAAGAAGTGAAAAAGAATTTTACAAGACCGGGTACAGAGTGATTCTGTAGCCTGTCTTTTTTCTCGTTTATCCTTCGAGGACGATCTCGATGTTGATATCTTTAGGAACCTGGATTCTCATAAGCTGGCGAAGTGCCCTTTCATCAGCTGCAATATCAATGAGACGCTTGTGTACACGCATCTCCCAGTGATCCCAGGTTGCAGTTCCGTCTCCGCTCGGGCTTTTTCTTGTGGGAACTACAAGTTTCTTTGTGGGAAGCGGAACAGGTCCTGATATATTAACTCCTGTCCTTTCCGCAATAGATTTTACCTGATTGCAGACTCCGTCCAGATCTTTGGGACTGATGCCTGACAGTCTTATTCTAGCTTTCTGCATACCTTTTTTCTCCTTAAAAAAATGAAAAAGGAGAGTGTTATTTCTGTTTAACACTCATGCACATGCCGGCGGCAATGGTCAT
>NZ_DAGK01000001.1:76332-95620 GCF_002495725.1 Methanosarcina sp. UBA411 | reverse complement strand
TCGGATTCATCAAGTTTAGAGATGTCTTTTGAATTCAGATAAACCGTGCCTTTTGATGGTATGTCCAGACAGCCCAACAGGTTCATCATGGTACTTTTCCCGCTTCCGCTTGGGCCAAGGATTACAAGGAATTCTCCCTCATAAATCTCAAGATTTATTCCCTTAAGTGCTGCAAACTCAACTTCCCCCATCTGGTAAAGTTTCCAGACATTGGTCAGCTTGATAAGCGGAACCTCCTTATTTCTGGAGATTTTTTCTGCATTCAGACTTTTAGCAAAATTACTGGCTGGACTGCTGTACGGGCTGTTTTTTAAAATCTCCCCTGGATCGTTTCTTTCGGATTCATTGTCCGATTCACTGTAGAAATCTGCTGCTCTTTCAAGCGAATTCAAAATGTATGAGGCATTTAACTTTGTTTTAAATATCTCAATAATCTCAGTAAGTTTCATACATACCCTCTAAATCATATCCGTGCTTCAGGGTTGCCTGAGTAGTTTTGCTTTTTCTTCGTATTCTGCCTGAAACATCTAATATAGCGTATCATTATAGGGTTTTTTGCATTGTCATTTGATTTTACTGTTATTTAACTATCTTTATTAAATTATAGGATAAGTAATAAGTTAAATTATAGGATAAGTAATAAGTTAATAGTTGATCCTCGTTTTTGAGGCACCTGCAAAATACACAGTGCCTCATCTTCGGGAGTGTAGTTTTGACTGTTTTTCTTTGATATCTTTTCAAATGGGAGGATTTTATTATTGAGTTAAAGATCCCTGCAAATGGCAAGGTTTCCTACTTCTATTTACTCCTTTTCTATTGAGTCCACAGGGTTAAGACACCTGTAAAATGAGATGCCTTACTTGCAGTTTCAAAGAGAAGGCAGTCATTTCCTTCATTGGCATTAAATAATAAAAACATACTTAGCTAAAAACAGAGAATATAATGAAATTAATTTATAGATGAAGCTTTTATGGAGAATATTTATTCAATTTAATCTTTAATAGTCCTTTAAATGTAAAAATAGGTTTCAATAAAGTATAATTTTAAGAATTTTTCCTCAAAAAACCTTCAGACCTTCCATAAAAGCTGTTTTCTTCTATAAAACTAAGGTTTAGAGTGCTGTTTTTAGTGCTTTGGCCCGGTTTTGGGAATTTCACCTGAAACTTAAAGGCAAGAATTTTTCAAAGATTATAAATTTTTTAGACTTATTGCCAAACCAACCGGATAAATTAGAGAAGTAATCTGGATTCCAGAAGTTATCAGATAAATTATCTGAATTCAAGAAGTTACCAGGGTTCAGTAAGTTTCCGATGAGCAGTTATCAATTTTGACTATAAAAGAGTGGCATGAAATCAATAGAAATAGAAGTACTGAGTTTCAACGCTCCTCATCTTTCAGGATCACAACATTCCCACGTCCCCGCTTGAACTTTTCAATCAGTTCTCTTCTTTCCAGATCTGCAAGCATGAGGCTGACCTTTCCTTCGGAATACTTCAGCTTGCTGCGCAGGTCTTTCTGTGTAATCCTGCCTCCCTGACCTCGAATAATATCCATGACTTCTTGAAGGTCGGTAGGAAGCGGGAACTTCTTTCTGGATGCAGGAACTTCAGTTTTAGGATTTTTTACGGGATTAGTATCATTTTCTTCATATGAAATACCCTGTTTTTCTTTTTGAGTCTCAGATTCAGTCATTTTTGTTTCGTTTTCCAGAGAACTCACTTTAATTTCTGCCGCCTCTTCCTGCAATTTCTCATTCGGGATCTCAGGCGATAAGTTCATTACTGGCGTTTTCATCTGTTCACTCACAGGTTCTTTTACCAATTCTTGTACTGGCTCCTGCAGAGATTCCTTTACTGGCTCTTTCACCGGCTCTTTTACAGAATCTACTGATTCTACTGCAGATGCATTTTCTAAGGGCTTTCCCTTAGATTCCTGTACCTCAGAATCCAGCTTTAGTTCTGGCTCTATATTTTTGGGATGAACTTCTGACCTTTTATTATGTACTTCTCCTGAGAATTTTGGCACCTTAACGGGTTCAGAAAAATCTCCTATCGTATGTCCTTTTCCAGTTGTTCCTGTATCTGAGGCTCTGTATGCCATTTTTTGAGGCTGGTTTTTCTCTATATTTTTATTCATTCTGGAAAAACGATAACCTGCTGCTGTAAGCAGGAAGAGAAATAAAAGAGCTATCAGTGGATAGTTCGTATTTATAGAACCGATTTCGCTCTGGTCGGCTGAGTTCTTGCTACTTGAATTATTTTTGTCAGAAACATTCATCTGACTTGCGGCTGCATCTGTTAGCGAATTGAGTTTATTTGAGGATGAGTTTCCTGCAGCCTCATTCACATTCTTGGAAAATTTATTTACTTCGGAACTGCCCATCAGTTCTTTGGAATAAACCGGAAGAAGCAGGAGATCGAGTACGTAGTTTCCTTCATTTTCAATCTTGAGAGTTTCTTCTGTCGAATAAGTAAGAGTGTTATTCTGATAATAATTGGCCGTAATTTTATAGTCTCCGGGTACTAGATCAAAAGAATATAGGCCATATTTTGCCACCATAGACTGCGAGGGAGTGGAATTTACCTCCACAATGGCATTTTCCAGTGGCTCGAAAGTGTCCCAACCGTACACCGACCCATGGACTGTTGACGTGCTGTTCGCTAAAGCAGATCCAGCTAAAGCAAGTACGGCAGCGATACAAATAAAATAAATCCTCAGATTCATTTCGATAAACCCAGAGTTACATGTTGCATTTTGGCTTTTTATTTTTCAGACCTTTTTAATAATTCTCTTTAAAGTTTAGGCCTCTCCAGAATAAAAGATTCTTCTGCTTTGTATTTCCGGATAAGCTCGTAGCATCTGTAGCATTACTTCCTGACCTGTAACAGATTCGTATCATTACCCTTTCCATCAGGTCCATATTTTATATTCTCATATCCTTCCTTCATGTCTGTACTCGGTATTATCATCCTTTCCGTCAGGCCCGCATCCTCTTACATCATTGCCTTTTCCATTGGGCCCACATTCTCCGGAATTCATTCTATCGTCAAATAGAGGTTTACCCCACTTTTCTTCTTTTACTGTCCTGCCTGCCTCTTCAACTCTATATGTACCGTTTCCCTGAAAAGCTGCATAACCTTCCCCATCTGCAGTGAGGGTAATGTTTTCATCTCTTAACATTACTGTCTTACTGGAGCCGGAAACCTTCACATCGGCAGAATTAATGTGGTACAGGCGCACGTTCTCATGATCTTCATTTTTCTCTTCAAATGTGTAATCCCCATTTATGTCAATCTCGGAATCTGTGGAAAGGCCCAGTATTGCCATTTCTCCATCTTCTAAATGCATATTCAAGGTGAAACTGCCCATTAGAAGAACTTTTCCGTTTCCTACCGAAACAAGCTTGGATGTGCTATTTAGTTCCTCACTTCTAACTGCCATATGACTGAGTTCTTCAAAAATATCTCTCAGAATATAATTCGCTTGAATCATACAGCCCTGAGACTGAATCAAATACTCTCTTTCCAGATTTTTGGATGAATTATTATATAGATCCGAATTCGCAATTGAGCTGTTATTTCCTGCGGCGGAATCCGCAAGGGCCCGATAATGCTTTGCCTCTTCTATAAGAAGGTTATATTCTTCAAGCAGGACTTCAAGTCTGCTAACATCTTCCCCTTCTGCTTTATAGTTCTCAATCCCGTTCTCAAGCCGTACTGAAATAGTCTCTGCCTTCTCGATATTTCTGTCAAGGAGAGATGTTGCACCTTTCAGATTATGCATTGACCCCGGGACTGGATGAAAACCTGGCAGTAAAGCAGGGGGATGCACTCCAGTCATCTCAGGTTCTCCATGGTTCAGAAGCCCTATATAGGGATAAAGAATAATCCTGAACAGATTTGCTTGCGGATTCAGCCGCAAAAAAGGAGCTTCATTTGTAAAGGCATGAGCATCTGTAAAGACATGAGCCTCCTCATCAACACAGCCTGAGATCATGATAATTCCTGCAAGTATGAGAAGCAGGGAAAGAAGTTTAATTTTCATAATGGGCCACGTCCTATGGAAAGAACTCATTGCTGGACTGTACCTTTTATTTGAGTTCTTATATTAATACTTGGTTATTTTAAAGGCTTTTCTTAGAAAAAATGGAAATTGTTCAAAAAAATTTGAGACTTATAATTAACTCCATTACAATTTTGTGATTTCCTGTCGACATCGAGTTCTTATTAAGCAATTTAAGAATTCGGATTGAGGTGTCACTTGAAAGAAGCCTGGCAATTTTTGGAATACTCGGACAGTTGCAAAATCAGCAATTTATCCCCGGGTTATCAGGCATTTTTATCCCTGTTATATATTTTCATTTTATAAGGTTTAAAATTATTTAAATTGATCATTAAAGAGTTGAGTCAGGAACTACCGAATTAATATTGCAGGTCTGATACATACATGGTTTCCTCGTGATCTTCTTTGATGCTTATTCAAATAGTTTAACCGTTTTCGATTACGGCAAAATTGTACTGTGGTGGAATATCTCTGGGTCTTTGGTGGGATGTTACTAATCGATATGTTCCTGACAGAAGATACTATATTTAGATTTAAAAATAAAAGAATACTTACTTTTTCAGGAGTATTAACAAATTAAATTTACAGTTCACACTTTAAATGGGATTATTTTGGGATTTAATCCTTTAGGACCCTTAAGTGGTTCATTTTAAAGGATCATTTTCCTTGAGAGATCCAAATTGAGCTTTTTTAGTACATTAGACCACTTCATAAATAAAAATTGCTTTTATTCTGAAATTATAAAATTTCTATTGTTCTGAGGTTAGATAATAAGCTCATCCCAAAACTGGCTCTGTAGAAAGCCTCTGAAATAAAGAATTTTCATAAATTTGAACTGAATAGCTTGACCTGTTTTTACTACCTTATTTTCAGCCTATTGTAGCTGATTTAGATAGGTTTTCTACAGAATCCAAAAAAGTTCATTTTTAAAATTAAATTCTTTTAATTGTCTAATTTCTGAAAATAAGCTTATATTTAAGCCAGTTAATTTCAGGACGTAAATAGCTAAACAGCCGCGAGACAAAAAACAAGAATACACAGTAACTGACTGAGGTAAGCTATGACAGTAAAATTATTAAAGTCAATTTCCCAGTTTGCGATGGTGATGATTGTATTGAGTATCATCCCTTCAGGGGCTTTCGCTTCAGAAGATGCAACCCTGATAAATTCTACGGATCCACTGTATACTTCAGGATTTTATCCTTCTAGTCCTGAAGAAGATATAAGCGAGGAGAATTTAACCGAGGATCAGACAGAGCTTGACTCAATCAGTAAGAGAATTACTGAGCTGCAAAATTTCTACAGCGAGATAAGTAAGGTTTCGAATATATCCGACCTCCAGAAGGTTTTGTCTAGCGACAGGCAGGTAAATGATGGCATGAATCCTGACAGAAGACATATAGCCCCTGATGAAATGCAAAATGAACCTGACGGAAAGCATGGATTTTGTTCTGCCCTGCTTGAGAAAATATCTGAGGAAAATTTAACTGACTTTCAGGCCATTGTCCTGGATTCGCTCCAGAATATAACTGAGAAATTCGAAGCTGAGCAGACAATGCTTACGGAAGCCGGCAAAAGCAATAGAGCTAAAGAGCTCAACGAAAAGATCACTGAAATTAAATCCCTATACACCGAGGCGAGTGAAGCCTCGACTGCAGCAGAGCTCAAAGAAGTCCTATTCACCCATGAGCAGGTAAATGTCCTGGATTCCATTAAAAAGAAATTGAGCTCCTTAAAGCCATAGTGAACGAAAACGGAAACAAGAGTTGGCGACAGCTCAACAGCAAGATTACGGAACTTACAGCTCTGATGGAAGATATAAAAGGAGCCGAATCTTTTGATGAACCTTCAGAATACGAAGAACTGTAACTTATCGAAAAGGAAAATACTCTCTTGAGAAGTGATATAAAGAAATAAGTTCAGGATTCACTATACAAAGCAATAGCAAACAAGAGCAATATCAAACGGAAGATTTTTTCTTCCTTCTTGTGATTTATATGGACACTTTCAGGTCCCAGGTTCTTATACTCTATAGCTTTATAAATTTCTTTCGTCATATCCGGGAAAAGCGGCTAGTATTTCAACTTCAATTTCATCCCGCAGAAAGGACAGAAGTTAGGGGCAGTGGAGAAGTTAAGGTTTCTGGAACAGTATGGACAGATCAGACGAATACCTTGTTTCTTTTTCGGGCTTGTATTTTGGTGAGCTCTGGACTCCTCGGTTTCTTCAACAGAAATTGAGAGTTCAAGCTCCTTAAGAGAATTCATGTTGCAGATATCACCTGAAAAATTAGAAGCTTCAGTCGGAACTTTAGAATCATCACCTTTCACGCAGCCCCTCAGGATAGGCTCGACACCATGGGTTTCAGCTTCATGAAGATCAGTTGCAGGTGAGGAATTAGATCTATTAATTCTCTCAAGAGCTTTCAATGCAGCTCTTCGTACACAGGCATCTTGACTTTCAGAAGCTCTGACAAGCCCTGAAACTGCCTCAAGGGTACCGATTTTCTCAAGTGAGCAAATTGCGGCTTTTTGCATCATACTTTCAGGGTTCTCAAGAATTTCCACCAATTTTGGAACAGCTTGTTGCGCTTTGAGGTCACCAAGTACGGAAGCCGCAGCTTCTCTTACTGCTGCTTTAGTGTCATCAAGAGCTCTTAAAAGACCTGAGATGGCCTCAGAAGTGCCTGCTTTTCCAAGGCCCAGAACTGCCGATTCCCTGACTGAACTATCAGGGTCGTTAAGAGCTTTAACCAGCCCTTCTATGGCTTCAGGAGTCCCATTTTTCCCAAGAGCGTAGGTAATCGCCTTTCTTGCGGAATTTTCATAGGTTTCAAAAGCCTTAACCAGCCCGCGGGCCGCTTCAGGAGAACCAATATCTCCCAGGGCCTCTGCAGCGCGACTTCTCAAATACCAGTCAGAATCATCCAAGGCTCTCAAAAGTCCTGAAACTGCTTCAGGCGTTCCTATCTTCCAGAGAGTCTCAATTGAAATTTTTCTCACATCCCTGCTCGGAGCTCCGAGCGCCTTGATAAGCACAGGAACTGAAGTTGACGCACTCACAATTTTACAAAGGGTCTCGGACGCAGCTTCCTGTACAGGCTGTCTTTGATCCCTGAGGATTTCCATCAGCTCGTCAAGTACATCTGATTTGCCCCTTTTTCCTAGGGTTTCGACGGCTTGCTGCCTTATTTTAGTATCCGAATTTTCAATTGCTCTTACCATGCAGAGAGCAGCTTCATAAGTGTCGATTTTCCCAAGAGCTATTATTGAAATCTTTTTCAATGAATCATCCGGATAAGACAGGGCTTTCTCAAGGCCATAAATCGCTTCTCTGGAACCTATCCTCATCAGAGATTTCACTGCCTCCTTTTGAACAAATTTGTCTCTGTCCCCGAATCCTTTGATAATACCTGCGGTGGCCTCAGGTGTGCCTATTTTTTCAAGGGAAGCAATTGCGGTCTTTTTAACGGGACTCTCAGAGTCATTAAGTGCCTTTATAAGGCCAGGGACAGCTCCCGATATTTTGAAATTTCCCAGGGCTTCTGCAACGGCAGCTCTTACCTTAGGGTTTGAGTCATCCAAAGCTTCAATTAGTGCAGGTAAAGCATAAGGGTCTCCTAGCTTTCCAAGTTCTTCAGCAGCAATTGCTCGGTTTCCTGCAAAAACTGAGCGTTCCAATTTCTTAATAAGATTCTTTGTGTTTTCATCCATTTTCCTTCTATCTCCCATTAGTGTAAAGCTTTATCTGGATCAGTCACAAAATATTTTGTGAAATGCAGCCCAATAGGATAAAAATAAATAGAGTGTCCTTCAGTCCGTTAATTCTAAAATCGGTACTTTTCAATTCCCGGTTTCCTAGCATGGTGCCAGTAAATCCATATATAATTAAGCTCATTTATTTAATTCTGAGACTGGAAAGTGCAAAATGCCCCCTCTTTTACACCATAGAACTCAGTCCGAATCATTCTCCTTTTTTTAATATATTACATTCTAAGATATATGAAGTTTTAGATTGTTAATACAAATTATAGTACCAACCCTTCCCCAATTAAATTACATTCATTAAATGACCTGTTTGTTATTTAAATAGATTAGATGCTTTAATTGATTAAACAGCATTTTTCCTTGCGTTTATCATTGAATTTGGTATGGATGAAAATGATATCAAGCGCCTTAGTTATAAATAAACATAAATTATGAAAAAATAAAGGTTTTATATTGATTAGTTATTGATTTTAAAGATTATTATTGATTATTTTCCAAAATAATTAATTTTTGAAGTGTAACTTTGTTGGGGAAATTCTAAATATATATTATTACCCAAAATAAGCATTCCATATCCTTAGTTTTAACACTGATTTGGGAAGACCCTATATAAAAAATGGGCAGATCTGCCATTATAGATTCCCATGAAATTTGAAGCAAGGCCTCCATAATACGCTCCACAGCTCTTAAATATAAAACTTTTTTAATTTATTACATCCTGCTGGACAGATGTCTCGGGTTTTGGGATAGTAAAGCCTGGTTACAGAAGCCCGTTTACTAACATATTTCTATTTTTATTTTTTTAACTTTTTTCAAATAAAAATAGAAATGTCTATATATTTTACAATCTTCGTACTGTCAATGGAGGAACTCTATGAGATTCAACAAGCAGATCTTTACAATACTTATTTTATCTCTTTCACTGACCCTTCTAGGAAGCGGATGCATATCCGAAGGTGAAGGAGCAGAGGATAATATCACACAGGAAATAACAGTTAGCGAGTTTTCGAATATCAGGGAAAATCCGATAACACCATGGAATCCAGAACCTACAGCACCTGTGATTGATTCCACAGCCTGTATTGATCCCCAGGCTTCAGTTATAGGAAACGTGACAATAGGTGCCAGTGTGATGGTTTCTCCCATGGCATCTATTCGGAGCGACGAAGGAATGCCGATTTTCGTAGGAAATAGAAGCAATGTCCAGGATGGAGTTGTGCTCCATGGCCTTGAGACAGTTGATGAAGAAGGCAAACCCGTTGAAAAGAACCTTGTTGAAGTTGACGGCAAGAAATACGCAGTTTATGTAGGAGAAAATGTTTCACTTGCCCATCAATCCCAGGTTCACGGCCCGGCTTATGTAGGCAATGATACTTTTATTGGTATGCAGGCTTTTGTTTTTAAGTCAAAGGTAGGGAATAATTGCGTCCTTGAGCCAACATCGGCAGCAATTGGCGTAACTGTTCCTGACGGAAGGTATATTCCAGCAGGCATGGTTGTCACATCCCAAGCTGAAGCAGATAAGCTGCCAGAAATTACTGACGATTATGCATACAAGCATACTAATGAAGCTGTAGTGTATGTAAACGTCCACCTGGCTGAAGGATACAATGAAGCTTCATGATATGAATAAGGTAACACAGTAGAGAATGTACTAAAAAGAAAATAAAGTTAAGGAATTAAAACCAAAAAGCTTATTTAACTTAAGTTACACCCGGAGTCTTGATCTTTATCATTTCCGGGTAAAATCCTCTTATTCTTTTTAAATCTTTTTTATATATAGGAAAAAAATAGAATTTTCTAGACGATTATCTCATCAGTTTATGCTTAATTTATAAATAAGTCTATAAGTTAAATAAAAGACATAAAAAGAATAAAAATTTCTATATATTAAATAATTAGTTATATATATCTGTAACGCTGACTTTTTTGAGTTAACGGTGATAATTTATGAGAATCATGTACAGGTACTTTTCTTTGTTCTTAACGCTTGTACTTCTTACCTTACCTACAGGAGCAGAACCAGGCATCGTATCCGAGTACGGTAATTTTACGGAAGAATCTGGATGGAACGTAATCCAGAATGCTTCACAGAGCTATTTTTACTCCGATTCGAACTTAACTTATGTTTCAGCCGGAGAAGTTGAAGGTAATGAAGAAGAAACTTATGCTGACAATCCTGTAAAAAATATTACATTTCTCACTAACACCCCAGAATTAGAGTTGTTCCCGGTGTGGACTGCTGATGGAAACTATATCATGTATACAGTTCAAAGAGATGGATCCGGAAACTCTGAATCTTATATCATGAAAGCAGATGGAAGCGAAATAGAAAAAACAAACATTATGGAGGATAATCTTACTGGCTTTAGCGATATAAATCCCAGTGGAACAGAATTGATTTTAACAAAATCAACTGGTTATCAAACTGGCCTTTATCTTGCTAATCTTGAAAATGGGACAGTAAGCCGCGTTGCAGATGGATCCGACAAATCAGAAGGCTGGGGAGATTGGTGTCGACTGGGACGAAAAATCGTATACACCCAGGAATCCGCAGGTTCCCCATCTCAACTCTGGATAGTTGATAGGGATGGAAGCAATAAGACCCGACTCGGCACTTCGGAAAATATCGGAGTGGGAAAGGATTGGTGCCCTCTTGGTTTGAAGATAATATACAGCGCTAAAAACTCAAAAGAGAAGCCCGACCTCTGGACAATAGAGTGGCATGGTACAAACCAGACTCAGCTTACTGATACCCCATACGGAGAATGGAATCCCTCGTACAGTCCTGATGGGAAAAAGATAGTGTATGTATCCGATGAAGGAGGAAAGCCTGAAATCTGGCTCCGGGATACCGAAGGAAACTATAGGATTCAACTTACAAATAATATCGGAATGCTCTATTCTAATCCTAAATGGAGTCCTGATGGCTCAAAAATAGTTTTTGCGGCACATAAATTGCAGAATATTTTGGACAATTCCACAGTGAATATTTCTAGTTCTGTTTTACTGAATAATTATAGTAACTCTATGATTATGGATTATTCTACAATAGCAAATAATTCTACAATAACAAGTAATTCTGTATTAGAAGATAATTCCGTGATAGTAAATAATTCTATAACAGTTAACAATTCGATACAAAACGAGCCAATAGTTAATAATTTAATAGCAAATAACTCTATACTCGAAAATAATTCAGTAATAGATAATTCAGCTTCTACTCTGGAGAATGTTTCAAATAACTCATTACTGGAGAATGTTTCAAATAACTCATTAACGAGTGGCTCGGATATTGCTGTTATAGAACTTGAATCCTCACCTTCGACCTCTCTTCTTCCAACAGTTACCAGCGTTAAAGTCGATTCTGCTCATGGGGCCTCGGAAGTAGAGACTGCCAATGTTTCTATATTAAATCCCCAGATATTAAGCGAATAAGTTTAACCCCAATGTCTGATGGGTCAAACTATTGTGATCCTGAACACCCGAGTCCCGTCTCGGGAGGACGGGACCCTTTTTCGCTTCGCTCAAACAGGCTATAAATTTTTTCTTATTAAATCATTCATCCAGCCCTTTTCTTCCAAAAATGTAATTTGCAACCCTTATAGCATCCCTATCTCCGGTTTCCTTTTCCGGGGAGTCGCTCAGTTTTACAACAGGAATTCCGTTAATGCTGTGCAGTTTTATGACCATGTTAAGAGGGGGACTTTCCCGGAAGAAATCGGAGTTATTGGTAAGGCTTGTGCCTATGCCGAAACTGCAGTTGATTTTGCCGTCACAATATTTTTTGAGCTGGATTGCTGTATCTGCATTAAGGGCATCACTGAAAACGATTAATTTTTTCATGGGATCTATACCCATTTTTCGGTAGTGTTCTATCACAGCATCCACAAAATTATAAGGATCTCCACTGTCGTGCCTAAAGCCGTCATAAATTTTTGATAACTTCAGGTCCATATCCTTAAAAAAGGCTTTTGAGCCGAAAGTATCCGTAAGAGCAATTCCCAGGTCTCCGTTATAAACATCTATCCAGTTTTCAAAAGCAAAACGGTTTGCATACCTTAGCCCCACAAGTGCTGAAGTGCCCATAATCCATTCATGTCCAACGGTCCCGATAGGCACCAAACCATATTTTTTTGCAAAGTATACATTACTTGTTCCCGTTAGGGTTTTTGTTCCAGTAAGGGTTTTTATCACACGATCATGGAGTTCGGAACTTCTTCGCCTGCGCGTTCCGAATTCAGAAAAAAGACAGTTGTTTTCCTCAAGGGCTTTTCCAATTTCAAGAATTTTGCTCTCATAGGCAGCCAGTACGGATTCGGAAGTGCAACCATTTTTGGAATTCCCTTTCCACTCTTTTTCAATAGTTGTGAAATACAGTTCAGAAACCGCAGCCATAAGGACAATTTCCCAGAGAATCGTGCTGTGCCAGGGCCCTTTTATTCGGATATCCAGATTTCTGTCTTCGGTAAGGCAGACTTTTACTTCATTTGGCTTGAAGCGGAAATTCTTAAGATATTCAAGGTACATGGGCTTCAGGTAAAGGCAGTGCTCTGAAAGCCAGTTATATTCTTCTTCCGTTAATGCTAATTTCGAGATCTCTTCGTTTATGATTCTCTCCAGTTCTTCTACGAACTCGGTAGAAAAGCGCTGGGAACCTCTATTGGTAAACCGATATTCAGCTTCAACTTTAGGAAAAAGCTCAAGCACTGCAAGTTGCATGGTAAATTTGTAAAGGTCGTTATCAAGTATGGATTTTATCACATAAGGTCTTCCTGTAACGTTTTAAATTGCTTCGAAAGCAAATCGTCTTTTTTATTCAATTACACATTTTGCTCCATATATAGCCGCTGTATTTTTAAAAGTTCTGACACCTCGAGCTAACGCCTGGAAATAAAGGCAAGTTTCCTTTATAAACGTTAGAAAAATAAGAATACTTCTTCCCGCCAAACAAATAATTACCGGAAAAGCAAATACTTATTCTGGAGATTAACTTTGACAGGAATCTGGGGAGATGGAAAGAGAAGTGAAGTTCGCAACAAAATGTGTACACACAGGAGAGAAACCGGACCCGGTTTTCGGAGCTCACACAACTCCGATATACCAGACTTCAACATTTATTTTTGAAAACGCCAGGCAGGGGGCAGCTAGATTTGCAGGAGAGGAATCAGGGTACGTCTATGCCAGGATTCCCCCAAATACTCCCACACATGCAGTTCTGGCTGAAAAATTTGCTGCGCTTGAAGGCGGGGAAGCAGGACAGACCTTTGCCTCTGGAATGGCAGCAATCACCGCAATTTCGCTTACTGCCCTGAAGAAGGGAGACCACCTTATCTCAACGGATGTGGTTTACGGGTGCACTTACAGTCTCTTTTCTCAAGTTTTGCCAGGGCTTGGAATAGAGGTCAGTTTCGTAGATACATCTAAAATCGAAAACGTAAAGCGAGCTTTCAAACCTGAGACAAAAATGGTCTTTCTTGAGAGTCCTGCCAATCCTACGCTTACCATATGTGATATCGCTGAAATAGCCAGGATAGCCAGGGAAAAAGGTGCTCTCTGCGTTGTAGACAATACTTTTGCAACACCTTATTTCCAGAGACCTCTTGAACTTGGGGCTGATCTTTCCCTTAGCAGCTGTACAAAATATATAGGCGGGCACGCAGACCTGCTTGGGGGAATCGCTGCAGGAAATAAGGATTTCATGAATAGAATGTCTTCGGTTGTCGGATATACAGGAGGCATTATGGGCCCACATGAAGCCTGGCTCTGTATTAGAGGGCTTAAAACTCTACACATCCGGATGGAAAGGCATGCAGAAAACGCAATGAAAGTTGCGGAATTTCTTGAGTCCCGCCCAGAGGTAGAATGGGTCAGGTATCCCGGACTTCCAAGCCATCCTCAGCACGAACTTGCACTCAAGCAAATGAGCGGATTCAGCGGTATGCTAGCTTTTGAGGTAAAGGGTGGAATCAAAGCAGGACGAAGACTTATGGACAAGGTAAAGCTCTGTTCTCTCGCCGTAAGCCTCGGAGCTACAGATACCCTTATTCAACATCCTGCATCAATGACCCATGCATGTGTCCCGTGTTCAGTAAGAAAGAGAGTAGGCATAACTGACGGGCTTGTCAGGCTCTCGGTAGGGATAGAGGATTCCGAAGACATAATTGCAGATCTCAAACAGGCTCTCGAAGCAATTTAAGCCTATCAGATAAAGCCGACTTTACCTTTATTATTTTCAAAATCAGACAAGGTATATGTGTTGCAGAAATAATCTTTTATCTGCAAAGTTAAATCTGTAAATTAAACCTGTAAAATTAAATCTGGAAAGTAGGTTCAAAAAATAAATTCAGAAGGTTAAATCCAGAAAAGTAAATCTGGAAAATTAAAAAGCAAGATTAAAACCTTAAAGCTAAATCCCGGGGGAGTTTCATATGAAAGCACTTGTATTCGGAGCCGATGGTTTTGAAGATCTTGAACTTTTCTACCCTTACCACCGTCTGAAAGAAGAGGGAATTACAACACATGTAGCTTCAATGAAAAAGGGGCCGATAAAAGGAAAACAGGGGTATGAGATCAACACTGATGTTGCCTTTAAGGATATAAACCCTGCAGATTACGATATTCTCGTAATATCCGGAGGAAAAGGCCCCGAAAAAATGAGGCTTGACGAGAGTGCACTTGAGATTACAAGACACTTTTTCAAAGAAAACAAACCAGTTGCCACAATCTGCCACGGCCCGCAGGTCCTTGTCTCGGCAGGCGTCATTAAAGGCAGGAAAGCAACCTGCTGGATAGGGATAAGGGACGACATTATAGCCGCAGGAGCACTTTATGAGGACAAAGAAGTTGTCGTGGATGGAAACCTTGTATCCTCAAGAAACCCTTCTGACCTTTACGCTTTTGGGAGGGAAATGATTAAACTATTGAAATAATTGAAAATAAGTTGTTTTTAGGAATGTAGGGTCTTGAAGTGTTAGACAAAATAACAATTATAATAAAATTTAATTCATAGAGTCAAGCAAAAATGAGCTTGAAAGATTTTAGGACTTACGCGGTTGAACTGAAAAATCAATAGCATTAAACCTTCAATTGTCTAAAACATTAAACCAATCACAACGTCGAATGTGCTTGATTTTGTATTTCAAGTGCGTAAGCCCTACATTTATAAACATTTATGGTAAATTTGGAAATGTCTTGTTATAAGGCTCATCACCCATATACTCTTTCCATTCTTCTGGCGTGAGATTTCGGGTTAAACGATTGCTGGCTTCGTTTATAAGATCTTCTATATTGCTATATATCCACAACCTTGTAGTATTGTCAGCACTCACTGTTGCGATGTATTTTCCGCCAGGGCTGAATATGACATCGTATACCGGACCATTATGTTTCATATCAAAAATTTCTATACCTATAACTGCATCCCATACGCGTGATGTATTGTCACGACTCGCCGTTGCGATGTATTTGCCATCCGGACTGAAAACAACATTATCTACCCAACCCTCATGGTTCAGAACAAAAATTGGTTTACCTGTAAATGCGTCCCATAAACGTGCTTTTCTGTCAAAACTCGCAGTTGCAACATATTTTCCATCAGGACTGAAAACAACGCTATTCACCGAACCATTATGTTTGAGAGGATCAAAAATTGGTTTACCTGTAGATGCATCCCATAAACGTGATGTATTGTCATCACTCGTCGTTGCGATGTATTTGCCATCCGGACTGAATACAATATTCCTCACCCTATTATCATGGTTAAGGACAAAAATTGGTTTACCTGTAGATGCATCCCATACGCGTGCTGTTTTATCAGCACTTGCCGTAGCAATGTATTTTCCATCCAGACTGAAGACAACATTGTACACCCAATTATCATGATTCAAAACAAAAATTGGTTTACCTGTAGATACTTCCCATATGCGTGAGGTGTTGTCCTTACTTGCCGTTGCGATGTATTTGCCATCAGGACTGAACACGACCTTACGGACCGAACCATTATGTTTGAGAGAATCAAAAATTGGTTTACCTGTAGATGCATCCCATAAACGTGATGTATTGTCATCACTCGCCGTTGCGATGTATTTGCCATCAGGACTGAAAACAACATTATTCACCACACCATCATGGTTCAGAACAAAAATTGGTTTACCTGTAGCTGCATCCCATAAACGTGAGGTGTTGTCAGCACTCGCTGTTGCGATGTATTTGCCATCCGGACTGAAAACAACATTATATACCGGACCATCATGGTTCAGAGCAGCAGATTTCGTAAATGCATCACATATGTGTGCTGTTTTGTCAACACTTGCCGTAGCAACATATTTACCATCAGGGCTGAAGACAACATTATACACCCTGTCACCATGGTTCAGAACAAAAACTTTTTTGCCTGTAGCCGCATCCCATACACGTGCTGTATTGTCAAAACTCGCCGTTGCGATGTATTTGCCATCCGGACTGAAAACAACATTATTTACCGAACCGTCATGTTTCATATCAAAAATTGGTTTACCTGTAGCCACATTCCATAAGCATGCTGTTTTGTCATCACTCGCCGTTGCGATGTATTTGCCATCCGGACTGAAAACAACATTATTCACTACATCATTATGGTTCAGAAAAAAAATTGGTTTACCTGTAGATAAGTCCCATAAACGTGCTACATTGTCATTGCTCGCTGTAGCAATGTATTTGCCATCCGGACTGAAAACAACATTATTCATCACACCATCATGGTTCAGAACAAAAATTGGTTTACCAGTAGATAAGTCCCATAAACGTGCTACATTGTCATTGCTCGCTGTAGCAATGTATTTTCCATCTGGACTGAATACAACATTATTTACCGAACCATTATGTTTGAGAGGATCAAAAATTGGTTTACCTGTAGCTGCATTCCATACGCGTGCTGTATTGTCATTGCTCGCTGTAGCAATGTATTTTCCATCAGGACTGAATACAACATTATTCACCACACCATCATGGTTCAGAACAAAAATTGGTTTACCTGTAAATGCGTCCCATACGCGTGAGGTGTTGTCCTTACTTGCCGTTGCGACGTGTTTTCCATCAGGACTAAATACAACATTAAGCACCGAACCATTATGTTTGAGAGGATCAAAGATTGGCTTACCTGTAGCTGTATTCCATACGCGCGCTGTATTGTCATCACTCGCCGTTGCAACGTATTTTCCATCAGGACTGAATATAACATTCCTCACTCTATTATCATGGTTAAGAACCACAACACTATGAGGTATAAGTAATAATCCCTGGCGTATTAGCTTCTCAGCATCCAACGTTAACTTCTCAGCATCCAATGTCCTACTAATTCGAAATGATTTGATAGCAAGAAGAATGCTTTTATCTATATTCTCGTCATTTCCTTGGAGGCTAGAGGATTGTAAATTTAAATACGAAACGCGAGCTTCTTTCGTCTTATCTTCAGCAATCTGTTTTTTATCTTCAGCAAGTTGTTTTTGATTTTTGGCTTTTCTTCTCTGCACTTCTTTTTGCTGTTTCTCCATATTAGTTTTATTTATCTGTTCTTCAGCAAGCTGTCTCTGCCTCTCAGCTTCTTTCGTCTGTTCTTCAGCTCTTTTTTTCTGTTCTTCAGCTTCTTTTCTTTGTTCTTCAGCTTCTTTTCTCTGTTCTTCAGCAAGCTGTCTCTGCTTCTCTACTTCTTTCGTCTTTTCTTCAGCAATCTGTTTCTGCTTTTCGGCCTGATACCATTGAGCGGTTGCAATTCCAGCTAGAAGTATAAAAATAATGGAATAGACTCCAAGTCTTTTAATTTTGCTGTGTAGGATCCTTTCTTTCTCAGCCCGCTCTTTCTCTGCCTCTCGTTCTTTCTCTGCCCATTCTATCTCTAGCCGTTCTTTCTCTAGCCTTTCATTCTCTGCCCGTTTTTTCTCTGCCAGTTTATCATTAAAAACCTTGTTAGAAGATAGTATTGGTTCAATAAACCTGTCATGTGTGAGTTCATACCAGCGCGCACCTGCCCGCCACTCGGCTCTGATAAGGTGCATGCTTTCAAGCACATCAATGGCTGCATTGGGAACACCACAGGTGGACTCTGGAGCCCGATAAACCATACCCCGCGTCCCCATTGCTGTAATCAGCACTTCACCACACAATCTGCGCAGGCCTTCCTCACCAATGTGTGCCTTCTCTGCTGCTGCCCTTATAGCTTCATCATAAAATCTGTATAGTTCCTGTTCTACGTTGCCATAGGTTTTAAGGTGCTGAAATGTGATTTGCTTTTCATCTGGCGGTAATGTCCTCCAGAGGTTCTGACATACTACCTGAAGTTGTACAGCCTCTATGAACTCTCCTGTTACCTCAGCGGTTTTGCCTGGTGTTGTTTCAATTCGAATCGTCAACAAATCATCAACAAGTTTTTCTGCCACCCCTTCTGCAAAAGAGCGACCAGTATCTTTCAATGGCTCTTTAATTGCCTGCAAGGCAGCCTCACGACGCAGGCGTTCCATGTGAAAACGCGTCCGCAACCCTTCGGGCAGAAGATCTGCATAAGGATCTAGCTGAGCTATGAAATCCTCCCGCATGACAAAAACAACTCTTAAAAAGGGATCTGCTTCCAGAGCATTGTTTACTTGCTCAAAGAATCCCTCTCTATCTTTCCAGCGATCCTGATACAAAGAGAATATTTCCTCAAACTGATCGAAGATGACGGCACGGGGTAAAGGCATATCATCTTCATCCTGCATACGCTCCTGCCCATTCAAAAAATCAACAAGTTTCATTTTAGCCAGGCTCTCAACATTATAATCACCCTCAGCCCAGCTTGTGAGAGCATTAAAAACATATATGTTCGAGATCTCGTCAGTTTTCGTATCTCCCAAAATCGTGCCTTTAACTCTAGCCGCCGGTAGAATTTCAAACTGGTTTTCCTTAAGGAGAGGAATAAGCCCTGCATTGATAAGTGAGGTCTTACCTGCACCCGACTGGGCATAGACGAGAACCAGATTATGTGCAATGACTAGGGACAGGAGATCTCGAGCTTCACAATCTCTCCCGAAAAAAATGGCTTTATCTTTCTGTTCAAAAGGTCGAGGACCCACATAAGCCTGGAATTTAGGTCCCACGATTGAAAGCCTCCCAGCGTGTTCTCAATTCTTCGGCAAAATCGCGGCAATCGTGCCAGTATACCTGGATATGAAGTTCCGAAAAATAGCGGTCCAGATAATTCTGAGCTTTTTCTTTTTGGGACTCAGAAACATCTCCTGGCACGAGCTGCACGGATAGGTGCGTTCTACTAAGACTTTTTTCTAAGTATCCAGCAAGAAGCCGGAAAAGAACCTTGAAATCCCAATCAGCTATCCTGTAGCCTAGAAAAAGAAGAGATGTACCTGTAAATGCCTGCTGAATACGCAACGGAAGCAGGTTTTGTTCTCTTGAAATGGCAACAAGGAAGTCCAGATAGTCGTCTTCTG